>NZ_JBKZWT010000183.1:0-7293 GCF_047759905.1 Sinomonas sp. G460-2
GCGAGAACGTCGCGTTCGGCGTTGGCGAACCGCGCGGGCTGGTCCGTGAAGAGGGGCGTGGCGGCAGGCCGCAAGAGCGCCCCGACGCCCCAGCCGGCGCCCTCGAGGACTCGGGTGCCCGCCGTCGTCGTCGGTCCGTAGACGGCGAGCCGATTCGGCTCGGCGACCAGATTGAGCACGGGGTAGCCGAGCACGAGCTGGCGCGCGGCGACCCCGGCCGGGAGCGACCATTCGGCCACCCAGAAGTGCTTGATCGCGTGCGCAGCCCACTCGGGCGGTGCGATGCGGGCGATGGGGACGCGCGGATCGGGCGTCAGCTGGCCGCGGGACGTGGGCTGCTCCACGCGTTCGATCGTAGCCGCCAGCGTGTCGCGTTTCTTCAAGCGGCCGCGCTCGCGGCATGCCTACCGTGGGCTCATGAGCGAACAGAATCAGGCTGCCGACGGCGCGCACACCATCAACGGAACCCCGATCGGCTCGACGTCCCTCACGCCGTTCATCGTGGTGGACGGCGCGGCGGGAGCGATCGGCTTCTACGAGACGGTGTTCGGCGCCCGTCTCCTGAGCCGCACCGACTTCCCCGGGCCGGACGGCAACCCGATCGTGGCGCACGCCGTGGTCGATTTCGGCAACGGCCGGCTCGAACTCGGCGACCCCAATCCCGCCTACCACCTCGTGCTCCCGCCCGCGGGCGAGGACGACTGCCTCTCCCTCGGCGTGTACCTCCCGGACGTGGACGCCGCCGTCGAGCGCGCCGTCGCGGCCGGTGCGACGCTGCGCGAGCCGGCCGCGACTTTCGTCACGGGGGACCGCTACGCGAGCATCCGCGATCCGTTCGGCATCCGCTGGTCCGTCATGACGCGCGTCGAGGACGTCTCCGACGAGGAGGCCGCACGCCGCGTGGCCGAGTGGGCGGCGTCGATGTCGGCCGAGTCTGCGCCGGCGGCCCAGGAGTAACTAGGTTGCCACCAGGCGGGTGAGCCGAAGCATCCGTGCTCGCCGGCTCAGGCGTCGAAGCCTGTGCCAGCGCTCACGGATTCCCACGCCTCGACCTCGCTGGCCTGGGCCGCCGCCGTCGCGCGGTACGCGTTGAGCGCGTCCTGACCCAAGAGCAGGAAGCCCGGGGTCGCCTCGGCCTCGACCGCGGCGATGATCGCCTCGGCGGCCTTGTCCGGATCGCCCGGCTGGGTGCCGTGGACGGTGTCGTGCTCCTTGCGGCGCTTGCCCGCCGTCTCCGCGTAGTCCGCGATCGGCTCGGCAGACTGCGTGAGCGAACGCCCCGCGAAATCGGTGCGGAAGCCGCCGGGCTCCACGACCGTGACGCTGATGCCGAGCGGCGCGAGTTCCTTCTGCGCGGAGCCGGACAGGCCCTCGAGCGCCGCCTTGCTCGCCGAGTAGTAGCCGGATCCGGGCGGGCAGATGCGCGCGCCGATCGAGGAGATGTTCACGATCGCGCCGCTGCGCCGCGCGCGCATGCCCGGGAGGACGGCCTTCATCATCGCGACAGGCCCGAAGACATTCGTCGCGAAGAGCTTCTCGATGTCGGCGTCGCCGCCCTCCTCGACCGCCGAGCGATAGCCGTAGCCCGCGTTGTTGACCAGCACGTCGACGGCGCCGAACCGCTCCTCGGCCTGCCGGGCGACCTCGGCGACCTGGGCCGGATCGGTCACGTCGAGGGGGAGCGCGAGGGCCGACCCGGGGTGGGCGTCTGCCAGGTCCTGGACGGAGGCGGCGCTGCGGGCGGTGACGATCGCGTTGTGCCCCTTCGCGAGGACGGCGCTCGCGAGCGCTCGTCCGAGGCCGGTCGAGCAGCCGGTGATGAGCCAGGTGGACATTGAGGTTCCTTTCGGGAAGCGACCACGTTCGGTACATCCACCAGAACACCGCATATCCCGCGCGCGTGGGAGGGCCTGCCGAACCGTGGACTGACAGGCCCTCCCTCGGCGTCCCCCCGAGACGTAGCGTCGAGCCCATGGAATATCTCCGTTTGGGCAATTCGGGGCTCCGTGTGAGCCGCATCGCGCTCGGGTGCATGAGCTTCGGCGACACGAGCCGTGGGTTCAGCGAGTGGGCGCTCGACGACGACGCCGGCGAGCCGATCTTCCGGCAGGCCGTGGAACTCGGGATCACGTTCTGGGACACCGCCAACGTCTACGGCTACGGGACGTCGGAGGAGATCGTGGGCCGAGCCATCGAGAAGTACTCGCGCCGCGAGGACGTGGTGCTCGCGACCAAGGTCTTCTTCCCGATGCACGGCGGCCCCGGTGGGTCGGGCCTGTCCCGCAAGGCGATCTTGGAGCAGATCGACGCCTCGCTCACGCGCCTCGGCACGGACTACGTGGACCTGTACCAGATCCACCGCTTCGACCCCGAGACGCCGGTCGAGGAGACCATGGAGGCCCTGCACGACGTGGTCAAGGCCGGCAAGGTGCGCTATCTCGGCGCCTCGTCGATGTGGGCGTGGCGGTTCGCGAAGCTCCAGCACGCAGCGGAGCTGAACGGCTGGACCCCGTTCGTGTCGATGCAGAACCAGTACAGCCTCATGATGCGCGAGGAGGAGCGGGAGATGTTCCCGCTCCTCGATGACAAGGGAGTGGGCAGCATCCCGTGGAGCCCGCTCGCGAAGGGGCGCCTCGCCCGGCCGTGGGGCGGCCACACCCAGCGGGCGGACACCGATCCTGTCCAGCGGCGGTTCTTCCGCGACGAGGACAAGCCGATCGCGGACGCCGTGCAGCGCGTGGCGGAGGCCCGCGGGGTGCCCATGGCGCAGGTCGCCCTGGCGTGGGTCCTCCGGAACCCCGGGGTCACGGCCCCGATCGTGGGCGCGACCAAACCGCATCATCTCCCGGACGCGGCCGCAGCGCTCGAGCTCGAGCTCACCGAGGACGAGGCCACGGCGCTCGAAGCGAACTACACCCCGAGGATGCCCACCGGATTCTAGAATTTGGCGTGAGGGTCTGGACCTGAAAGGTGCGCCATGCTCGGTCTTGAACTCGTCGTCGCCCTCGGCGCCGCCGTCGTCCTCGGAAGCATCGCCGCGGAGAGGATACGGGCCAACGCGCCCGTGATCCTGCTTGCCGCAGGAGTGCTGCTGAGTTTCATTCCGGTCTTCCGGAACGTCGGGCTCCCGCCCGAGACCGTGCTGCTGCTGTTCCTCCCCGCGCTCCTGTACTGGGAGAGCCTCACGACCTCGCTCCGTACCATCCGCACGTACATCCGCGGGATCATGCTCAGCGCGACTCTCCTCGTGCTCGCAACGGCGGCGACCGTGGCAGCCGTCGCGCACGGCCTGGGGCTCGATTGGGGCACCGCCTGGATCATCGGCGCCGCGGTCGCCCCGACCGACGCGACGGCCGTCGCGGCGCTCGGGCGTTCGCTGCCGCGGCGGCAGATCTCCGTCCTGAGGGCAGAGAGCCTCATCAATGACGGGATGGCCCTCGTGATCTACGGCGTCGCGGTCGGCGCTGTCGCGGGCGGGACGGCACCCAATTTCCTGCAGGTCTCGGGGCAGTTCGCCTATTCCTTCGCGGGCGGCGCCGCCGTCGGGCTCGCCGTCGGTTGGATCCTGCTCGAGGCGAGGCGCCGCATCGCCAACCCGCTGTACGGCAACGCGGGAACGCTGCTCACGCCATTCGTCGCGTTCCTCGGGGCCGAGCTCATCCATGCCTCGGCCGTGCTCGCCGTCGTCGCCTGCGGCCTGTACATCGCGCACGCGTCGCCGCTCGCCATCTCCGCCTACACGCGGCAGCAGACCGGGGCCGTGTGGTCCCTCGTGACGTTCCTGCTCAACGGGGCGCTTTTCGTGCTCGTGGGGATCCAGCTGCCCTCGGCGATCGGGGGTCTCACGAGTGTGGCGTTCGGAAGCGCGCTGCTCATCGGCGTCGCGGTGTTCGCCGCGACGATCGCGGCGCGCTTCGGCTTCCTCGTGCTCTCCGCGTACATCATTCGTGCCATCGACCGGCGCCCGTATCAGCGCACCCTGCGGACCACGAACCGCGCCCGGCTCGTGAGCGCGTTCGCCGGGTTCCGCGGGGCGGTGTCGCTCGCCGTCGCCCTCTCCATTCCCGAGGGGCCGCAATTCCCGGCGAGGGACACGATCGTCTTCATCACGGCGTTCGTCGTCGTCGCGTCGCTCGGGGCGCAGGGCGTGCTGCTGCCGAAGGTGATCCGTTGGGCGCACATGCCGGTGGACACCTCGGCCGCCGAGGAGCTCATCCTCGCCAAGCGCATGGCGGCCGAGGAGGCGTTCAGTGCCATGCCGGCCATCGCGCGGGAACTCGGCGTCGACGACGAGGTCCTCGACCGGATCCGCGCCGAGTATGAGGAACACGTGTCCGCGATGTCTGCCGGGCTCGACGGCGACGAGGATTCGCCCGCCGTCGTCCGTTCGCGCCAGTACGCGGAGCTGCGCCTCGCGCTCATCGGGCGGAAGCGCGCCACCGTGGTGCGGCTTCGGGACACGCGCGTCATCGACGACGCCGTGCTGCGCCAGATCCAAGCCCAGCTCGACGTCGAAGAGGTTCGGCTCGCGCGCCCGCAGCAGTCGGAATAGGTCAGGAGAGGCGATGATGAGGCATGAGTGACGAGACGGAAATGGTCCAGCGCGGCCTCGGGATCCTCACCGCGACCCTGTCGTGGGAATCGGACGACCCCGCCGCGACGCAGATGTTCAAGGAGTCCTTGCGGACCCTGGTTCGGGTTGACGACGGCGTGTCGATTTCGCTCGCGGGCGGGTCGCCGGAGGAGGCTGCGGTGCTCAAGGGGGTCCTCCCACAGGTGGTCCGACAGGTCATCGAGGCCTTGGCGCCTGATTACACGCGCCTGCTCCTGGGCATGGCCGCGGGGTTCAAGACCGTTGCCGAGGCCTATCGGCGGGACGTCCCGGACGCCGACATCGAAGGCATCCTCCAGGCCGCCGCCCTGCATCTGGCCGCCCAGGGGGAGTAGAGCCGGCACCAGCGCAGCGGCGCGGCTTCCCCGCACCGGGGCGGCTTCCCCGCATTGGGGTGCCGGGCCCGCCGCCCCAGTGCAGGGAAGGGCTACCAGTGAGGCGCCGGGCCACCAGAGCCGGCACGGCCGCCCGTTCACAGGACACTCCCAGCCCCCGGGGCCGTCTTGTCCCGTGATGGGTGCCCACCGTGGGCCTATGCTCGTGATGGACACGTCCAGCAACGGAGGTAGCTCGGTGGATGAGGCAGTGGCGCCCACGATTCTCGAGGTGCGGGACCTCGTGGTTCGCTACGGGTCGCAGACGGCCGTGGACGGCCTGAGCTTTGCGATCCATCGCGGCGAGATCTTCGGTCTCCTCGGCCCGAACGGTGCCGGCAAGACGACAACCTTGAGCGTCATCGAGGGCCTCCGCAAACCCGACGCCGGGCGTGTGACGGTCGACGGCGCCGAAACAGTCCACGCGCCGCTCGCCGTCAAGGCGAAGCTCGGCGTCCAGCTGCAGGCCTCGAGCTTCCAGGCTGAGCTCACCATCGAGCAGCTCGCCCGCCTCTACGCGGGCCTGTACGGGCTCGACCTCTCTCGACGCCAGTTGAAGGAGCGGCTTGAGGACGTGGGCCTCGGCCAGGAAATGGACAAACCATTCAAGAAGCTCTCCGGCGGCCAGCAGCAGCGGTTCTCGCTCATGGTCGCGACCATCCACAATCCGCCGATCCTGTTGCTCGACGAACCCACCTCGGGGCTCGACCCGCAGTCGCGCCGCCAGCTGTGGGACCGCATCGAGAGGTCGCGGCAGGGCGGCGGGAGCATCCTGCTCACCACGCACTCGATGGAGGAGGCCCAGTCGGTCTGCGACCGCGTGGCCATCGTGGACCATGGCCGCCTCCAGGCCCTGGGCGCGCCCAACGAGCTCGTGGCCATGCACCGCGACGATCCGCGGGTGCTCGCCGTGGCCCGTGGCGACGTGACCCTCGAAGATGTCTTCATCGGACTGACAGGAAGTGCTATCCGTGACTGACACGCTCACCCCGATCGTGCCGCCGCTCAGCCTCACGCTGAGATCGCTCCTGCGGGCGGACACGGCCGTCCTGTTCCGCAGCCGGCAGGCCCTCGTCCTCAACCTGCTGTTGCCGCTCATCATCCTGTTCGTGACCAACCGGGGCGGAAAGCTCGGCAACCCCGGCTTCCTCATCGGGATGGCGATCACGTACGGACTGCTGTCCTCGGCCCTGATCGGCTATTCGACGACCGTGGCCCGAGACCGCGAGGCCGGAGTGTTCCAGCGGCTCCGCGTCACGCCGACGCCCACGTGGGCGATCATGGTGAGCCGGCTCACGGTACAGCTCGCCATGAATCTGGCCGTGTCGGTACTCGTCATGATCGTGGGGAGCATCATGCACAGCACCGCGTTCACGGTGGGCGAGTATCTGCTCATGCTAGTCATCTCGCTGCTGGGCGCCGCCGTGTTCCTGAGCATCGGGCAGGCCCTCGTGGGGGTGATCAAATCGGTCACGGCGATCAACGCGATTGGCCGGGTCCTCTTCATCGCCCTGGTGCTCACGGGCATCCTCGGCTCCACGGGCATCCTGGGCGACGACTTCAGGAACTTCGCGGCCTGGACGCCGGTCGGTGCCCTCATCAACCTGTTCTCCGCGGTCCTGAACATCGCGCCGTGGGCCTCCGACGCGACGAACGGTCTCATCGCGTCGCTCGGCTACATCGTGGTCTTCGCCTGGCTCGGGATCCGCTGGTTCCGCTGGGAGCCGCAGTAGGCGGTCGATGAGGTGCCCTGGCAGGGCGCCCCTCGCTGCGCCGGCCGAGGGCCTCGGCTGAGCCCCCGCCCTCACGCCTCCCAGCGCGCCCGCAGCGCGTCGGCGAGGACCGCGAAGTCCCGCGCCATGTCCTGGTACTCGCCGTCGGAGAGCCACTGGATCTGCAGCCCGTCCATGCCGGCGAGGAGGCAGCGCACGATCGACTCGACGGGAGCGTCGGGCTTGAGCCGGCCGTCCTCGGCCGCCTCGTGGAGCGCCTCCCGGAACGCGCGCGCGGCGCCCCGATGGTGTTCGACGAGCCACGCGTTCGCCGGGTGCGCCGGGTCCACGGCCTCGCCCGCCACGGTCGTGTAGAGGCGGATCATGCCGGGCTGCTCCTGGTTGTTGAGGACGAGCTGCACGAGCCGGTCCACGAAGTCCCAGCCGCGCGGTCGCCGCCCGTCCGCGCCGAGGGTCCGCGCGGCGTCGATCGCGTCGCGGCGCTCCATGACGGCGCGCAGAAGGTCTTCCTTCGTGGGGAAGTGGTGCAGGAGCCCCGTCTGGCTGAGGCCACACGCCCTCGCGATCGCGCTCA
>NZ_JBKZWT010000184.1:0-7291 GCF_047759905.1 Sinomonas sp. G460-2
GAGCTCGCCGAGGCGAGCGCGCTGCGGGGCTAGCGCTGGCCGGCCCGGTCAGCGCGCGATGATGACGTCCAGCGTGCGCGGGCCGTGGACGCCCTCGACGCGCTCGAGCTCGATGTCGCTTGTGGCGGACGGACCCGAGATGAGCGTGAGCGGCCGCGTGACGTCAAGCCGCGCGAAGCCCTCCGGGACGATCCCCACGATCGTCTCGACCGGCACCACGCACACATGGTGGTCCGGCACGAGCGAGATCGCCCGCCGCCCCTGATCCGGCGAGCCGTCCAGCACAATCGTCCCCGTCTCGGCGATGCTCACCGCGGACGACGTCACCACAGCCTCCAGACCGTCCAAATGGACGACGGCGAGCGGCGCCTCACGCGAGTCCTTCACCGCACGCTCGGCGAGGCTCGGGTCGAGCCATTCGGCGGGGAAGCCTTCCGGGGCCACGAACTCCTTGCCCTCGAGGCGCGCCCGGATCGCGGCTGCCACTTCGGACCGCGGGACCACCTCGACGCGGGCCTTGTAGTCTTCCAGCCGGTCGACGAGGAGCTCCACGAGGGCGTCCTCGCCGAGGCCGGAGTCGGTGCGGTACCCCGTCGATTCGGGAGCCCCTTCAGGGGTCATCTCCTGCGGGTGCGAACCCACGGGACGTGACCCCTGAACGGGAGCACCCACGGGACGTGACTCCTGAACAGCGTCGGTGCCGAGCGCCTCGCGGATGTGGGCCAGGATCTCGTCGCGAGCGCTCATCGCGCCTCCCCTTCCGTTTTGCCGTCACCTTCGCGCGGCCCACCGGTTGCACCGTCACCTTCGCGCGGTCCACCCGTCGCGCGGTCACCTTCGCGCGGCCCCGCGCCCTTCTCCCGCTTCTTCCACCAGCTTCGGAACGATTCGCTCGGGGGCGCGGGGACGTCGCGGCTCTGGGTCCAGCCGGCGGCGAGACCGGGCAGGCTCGTGAACTTCCTGTCGCGCCCAGCGAGCGCCCGCGCCACGGGCAGCCCCTTCTCGACCAGCCCAAGCCGCTCGCCCGAGGACAGCGCCCACGACGCCGCGCCGAGGGCGACGTCCATCTGGGAGGGGAGGCCGCGCCGTCGTCCGCTTGATGTCCCGCCCGAACCGCCCGAAACCGGGCCGCGCCCGTGTTTCGCCTCGACGTCCTCGCCGCGGAGGTGCACGAGGATCTCGGGGATGTTGATCTTGACCGGGCACGCGTCGAAGCAGGCGCCGCACAGCGACGACGCGTACGGGAGCGACGAGTTCTCCTCCGCCTCGACGCCCGTGAGGAGCGGTGAGAGGATCGCGCCGATGGGACCGGGATACGTCGAGCCGTAGGCGTGGCCGCCTGTGCGCTCGTACACCGGGCACACGTTCATGCACGCCGAACAGCGGATGCAGTGCAGCGCGCTGCGCCCGTGGCGGTCCGCAAGCGCACGCGTCCGGCCGTTGTCGAGCAGGATCACGTGGACGTTCTGCGGGCCGTCGCCGGGAGTGACACCCGTCCAGAGCGACGTGTACGGGTTCATGCGCTCGCCCGTCGAGGAGCGCGGGAGCAGCTGCATGAAGACCTCGAGGTCCTGCGCCCGCGGGAGCACCTTCTCGATGCCCATCACCGTGATGAGCGTTTCGGGGAGCGTGAGGCACATGCGCCCGTTGCCCTCCGACTCGACCACGCCGAGCGTGCCGGTCTCCGCGATGCCGAAGTTCGCGCCGGAGATCGCGACCTTCGCGGAGAGGAACTTCCGGCGCAGGTGCGCGCGGGCGGCCATCGCGAGGCGGCGCGGCTCGTCCGTGAGGGAGCGGTCGACGCCGGGCATCTCGCGCAGGAAGATGTCGCGGATCTCGGTCCGGTTCTTGTGGATCGCGGGGACCAGGATGTGGCTCGGCTTGTCGTGGTCGAGCTGGACGATCAGCTCGGCGAGGTCGGTCTCGAACGCCGCGATGCCGCGCTCCTCGAGATACTCGTTGAGCCCGATCTCCTGCGTGGCCATCGACTTGACCTTGACGACCTCGCTCGCGCCGGTCTCGCGGATGAGGCCCTCAGCGATCCGGTTCGCCTCCGCGGCGTCGCGCGCCCAGTGGACCGTGCCGCCGCGCGAAGTGAACTGCTCCTCGAACTGGGTCAGGAGCTCCGGCAGGCGGGACATCGCCTCGGTCTTGAGGGCCGAGCCCGCGTCGCGGAGCGACTCCCAGTCCGGGAGCTCGGAGACGACGCGAAGGCGCTTGTCGCGGATCGTGTGGGTCGCGTGGCCGAGGTTGGCGCGGAGCTGGGCGTTGCCGAGCTCGCGTTGCGCCGCCTTCGGGAAAGGCTCGACGGCGGAGATGTTGCCGAAGCCGCGGGGCGGCACGGCTGGCATTCCCAGCGAAACCGTACTCATCGGGCACCGCCGAGCGCGAGCTCGCCGTCGAACGTCAGGGGATGGTCGCGGGTCGAGGCGAGCACCTCCGCGAGGTGGACGGTGCGCACGGGGGCGCCGCCCGCCGTCGTCCGCTGCTCGCGCGAAAGCCCGCCGCCGATGTGCATGAGGCACGAGGCGTCGCCGCCCGCGCATGCCGCGGCGCCCGTACCGCAGATGTTCGCGACCTTGTCGGCGAGCATCGCCGAGGAGACGTCCGCGTTCTTGACGGCGAACGTCCCGCCGAAGCCGCAGCACTGGTCGGCCTCGGGGAGGTCGACGACGCTGAGCGCCTCGACGCTGCGCAGGAGGCTCAGCTGGCGGTCGCCCAGGCGGAGGAGGCGCATGCCGTGGCACGACGGGTGGTACGTGATGGTCCCAGGGAGGTACGAGCCCAGCTGCGCAGCCGCGTCCGTGACGCCGAGGACGTCGGTGAGGAGCTGCGCGAGCTCGTACGTGCGATGTCCGACGGCGGTCGCCCGCGCCTCGAGCGTCGGGTCGGCGGCCTTCCCGCCCTTCTCGACCGCCCACTGGGCGACCATCGCGTGCTGATGCTTCACTGAGGCGACGCACGAACCCGAAGGCGCGACCGCGACGTCGTACTCCCCCGCGTCGAAGCCCGCTTCGAAGGTCCGGACGTGATTCTCGACCACGGGCAGCGCCTCGCGGAAGTAGCCCGAGTTGAGGTGCATCTGCCCGCAGCACGCCTGGCCGGACGGGAACACGACCTCGTGCCCGAGCCGCTCCAGGATCCGCACCGTGGCCTGCGCGACGCGCGGATACATCGCATCGACGATGCAGGTCGCGAAGAGCGCGATCTTCATGGGAGTCCTCTCCGGCCCGGATCTCACTCGGGACCATGTGGTCCGACCATACCGGCCCGACCCCAATACGGCAAGATGGATCCATGTCCGAACCGACTCCGCGCCCAGCCGCCGACCGCGCCCACGACGCCGTGCTGCGCCACATCGAGGACCGTCTGCGGTCAGGGGAGATCAAGCTCGGGGACCGGCTGCCCGGCGAGCGCGCGCTTGCGGAGCAGTTCGGCATCTCCCGCGCGTCGGTGCGGGACGCGATCCGCGCGCTCGAGGTGATGGGGGTCGTGAGGTCGGCCACCGGCTCGGGGCCGAACGCGGGCACGATCGTGGTCTCCGACCCCTCTGCGGCGCTCGGCTCCGCGCTCCGGCTGCACGTCGCGAGCCAACGGCTGCCGGTCAAGGACATTGTCGAGGCCCGCATCATGATGGAGACGTGGTCCCTCTCGCACGCCGCGGACGCGCCATGGGACGCCGCGCGGCTGGCGGAGGCGCGGCGGCTGCTCGAGGCGATGGACGAACGCGGGCTCCCCTCCCCCGCGTTCACGGCCCTCGACGCGCAATTCCACGTGGCGCTGAGCGCGCTCGCGGGGAACGCGGTGGTGAGCACCATGATGGATTCGCTTCGCGAGGCAATCCGCACGTATGTCGATGAGGCCGTGCTCGCGCACGGCGAATGGGACAGCATCGCGGCCGAGCTCCGCGAGCAGCACCGCGGGATCCTTGAGGCGGTCGAGGCGCGCGACGGCGAGGGCGCCGCTCGCCTCGTGCGCGAGCACATCGAGTGGTTCTACGCCCGCACCCTCTAGCCTCGTCGGCTTGCCGCGGGCTAGACGCTCGTGCGGTGGAAGTTGAGGTAGCTGCGCGAGGCCGTCGGGCCGCGCTGGCCCTGGTAGCGGTTCCCGTACATCCCCGAGCCGTACGGGTGCTCCGCGGCGGAGGAGAGCCGGAAGAAGCACAACTGGCCGATCTTCATCCCCGGCCACAGCTTGATGGGAAGGGTCGCGACGTTCGAAAGCTCGAGCGTCACGTGGCCGGAGAAGCCGGGGTCGATGAAGCCCGCCGTCGAATGAGTCAGGAGGCCCAGGCGGCCGAGCGAGGACTTGCCCTCGAGCCGCGCGGCGATGTCCTCGGGCAGCGAGACGGTCTCGAACGTCGAGCCGAGCACGAACTCGCCGGGGTGGAGGATGAACGCCTCGTCGCTCGCGACCTCGACGAGGCGGGTGAGCTCGGGCTGCTCGAGCGCCGGGTCGATATGCGCGTACTTGTGGTTGTCGAACAGCCGGAAGAAGCGGTCGATCCGCACGTCGACGCTGGACGGCTGGACCATGGCCGGCTCGAACGGCTCCAGCGAGATTCGCTGGGCCTCGATCTCAGCTCGAATGTCGCGGTCGGAGAGCAGCACGCCTCCCAAAATACCCCAGCTCACCCCACGGATCGTCGTCGTCCCGTCACCGAGACAGCCACCCCCGCCGCGAATCAAGCATCAGGTCGGGTGCTGTAAGCTGGATGAAGCCTTTCGGGGCTAACGCGGCCGTAGCTCAATGGCAGAGCGCACGCTTCCCAAGCCTGATACGCGGGTTCGATTCCCGTCGGCCGCTCCAACGTGACCGCCTCCGCTCGGAGGCCAGCGGTATCCTCACTCTCGTGGACGCAGACTCCGCTCCAGCCAGAACACGCCAGGGATGGTGGTGGAAGGCCCTCCTTGCGGGCCTGGCGCTCTGGCTCGCCACGATCGTGGTCACCTCCACGACACGCAGCCCCAATCTCGTCCCCACGCTCATCCTCCTGGGCAGCCTGCTCGTGCCGTTCTGCGTAGTCCTGTTCGCGGCCGAGCGGATCAGCGGGAACCTCACCTCGCTCGACGCGTTCATGGCCTTCTTCCTCGGCGGCGCCTTCGGCGTCCTGGGCGTGGCGCTCCTCGAGTCGAAGCTCGAAGTCTCGCCGTGGCTCTACCTCCGGGTCGCGCTCGTCGAGGAGTTCGTCAAGGCCCTCATCCTGCTCGTCCTGGGCCGCTCCGTCGCGCCCAAGACGGCACCGCAAGGGGCACTGCTCGGGGCGTGCATCGGAGCGGGCTTCGCTGGCTTCGAGTCGGCGGGATACGCGTTCAGCGCCGCCGTGACGGCCAACGGGCTCGACCTCGGGTCCCTCATCCAGAGCGAGGCGACGCGCTCCATTCTGACCCCCGTGTGCCACGTCCTGTGGACGGCGCTCCTCGGCGCGATCATCTTCGGCGCCGCGGGACCAGCCTCAACCGGCGCCGCGCGCGGCGCGGCAGACGGCGCCGCGGGAAGAGCCCCGCGCTATCGCCTCACGGCCGGGGTCCTCGCGGTGTTCCTTGGCGTCGTCGCGCTCCACGCGCTCTGGGACTCGATGCAGGGACTTGCGGACGCGTTCGCCGCCGTCGTCATGGGCGCCGTGGGGTCGGGGGCTCCCGACGCGAGCCAGGTCCTGGCGCCCTCCCCGGCCCTCTACGTCGCCGGGCTCGTGCTCGTGGCTGCGGCCGGAGTCGGCGCGCTCGCGCTCGTTCTGCGCCACCACAAGCCCCGGGCGTGACCCGCGCCTCGCCCCGAGATTGACACGCAGATCACATCGTGGTCTATTGGAAAGCGCTTACCAAGCGTAATCCGGACCACTCTCCACCATGGTCAGGGCACCGGACGAGCATCACAGTCAGGATGACCTAGGAGGGTCTCATGCACGAAGAGGTGCGCGGGCAGTCGAGCCCCGAGCAACCGCACAAGCCCGGAAACATGCACAAGCGGGCCGCACTGAGCGGCTGGGTCGGCAGCACTCTCGAGTACTACGACTTCTCGATCTACGCCTCGGCCGCCGCCCTCGTGTTCCCGGGAGTCTTCTTCCCGAGTGGCAACCCGACGGTCGCGCTCGTCGCGTCCCTCGCCACATATGCGGTGGGCTACGTGGCCCGCCCGCTCGGCGCGTTCGTCCTGGGCAACTGGGGCGACCGTCACGGCCGCAAGAACGTCCTCGTCTTCGCGCTCCTCCTCATCGGCGCGTCGACGTTCCTCGTGGGCCTCCTCCCCACGTACGGCCAGGCCGGCCTCGCGGCGCCGATCCTGCTCGTGGCGCTGCGCCTCATCCAGGGCTTCGCCGTCGCGGGCGAGCTGAGCGGTGCGAGCGCCCTCATCGCCGAGCACGCGCCCGCGGGCAAGCGCGGCTTCTACACGAGCTTCAGCCTCCAGGGCACGCAGGCGGGCAGCATCCTCGCGTCCGCCGCGTTCATCCCGCTCTCTGCGATGCTTCCCTCGCAGGCGTTCCATGCGTGGGGCTGGCGGATTCCGTTCCTGCTCAGCGCGCTCGTCGTCGTCGCCGGTTACCTCATCCGCCGCCGCGTCGCCGAGACCCCCGTCTTCCTCGCCGAAGCGGAAGGGCAGGAAGTGCCCAAGGCTCCGGTGGTTCAGGTGCTGCGCGAGAGCGGCTGGACCGTCTTCCGCGCCATCCTCATGGGCCTCGCGAACGTCATCGGCACCACCGCGGCCGTTTTCGGCACTGCGTACGCCACGCAGCCCGCGTACGGAATCAACATGAGCCCCGCGACGTACCTCTGGATGCCGGTGATGGCGAACGTCGTCGCCGTGGCCCTCATCCCGTTCTTCGGCAAGCTGTCCGACCGGATTGGTCGCCGCCCGCTCATGATCTTCGGCTCGCTCAGCTCGGGCGTGCTCTCGTTCGCCTACCTGTGGGCGATCAGCCAGAGGAACGTGGTGCTCACGGTCGTGCTCGCGATTCTCATGTGGGGCGTCCTGTACCAGATGTGGAACGCGACGTTCGCGAGCTTCTTCCAGGAGCTGTTCCCAACGCGCACTCGGGTCACGGGCTTCGCGGTCTCGCAGAACCTCGGCCTGCTCATCGTCGCGTTCCTGCCGACCGTCTTCACGCTCATCGCCCCTCCCGGATCCGCGAACGTTCCGCTCATCATCGGCGGCCTCACATTCGCGCTCGCGGCCATCTCGGCCGTCGCGGCGTGGGCCACGCGCGAGACCTCGACCCTGGAGCTCGACGCGCTCGAGTCCGCGGGCCGCTCCTCGCACCACGAGGCCGGCACGGCGGCGAAGACCGTCTGAT
>NZ_JBKZWT010000185.1:0-7189 GCF_047759905.1 Sinomonas sp. G460-2
AGTGACGCACCATCCAGGGGTCACTTCCCACGGGCACGACCCACGGGTGGTGCCCCCTGGATCTTGGGCGGCGGACCGGTTTACTTCGCGACCGAGACGGCCTCGCGCACGGCCGCGCCGTCGCCCAGGCTCGTGAGGATGTAATCGGCGAGGTCAGAGCGGCGCGTGCTGTAGCCGCGCGGAAGGTTCGCGCCGATCTGCACGCGGTACTCCCCACGCGGGCCGTCGAGCAGGCGCGACGGACGGACGATCGTCCAGTCGAGGCCGGACGCCTGCACGATCTCCTCCATACGCTTCAAATCCGCGAAGTTGTACGCGAGGATCCGCTGAAGAATCGGCTTGGCGACGTAGCGCGTGAGGAGGTCGTCGGCGTCGTCCGTGACCATGCCGCTCGCGCTCACCACGGCGAGCCGCCGCACACCTGCGGCCTTCATCGCCGCGACGATGCTCGCGACGCCAGCCGAGCACACCGTGCTCGGCCGGCGGATCTCTCGGTTGCCGAGCGCTGATACGACGGCGCGGGCGCCAGTGAGCGCGGGCGCGATGCTCGCCGGATCCATGACGTCGGCGCGGACGACGGCGACGCCCGGCACCGGGGCGAGGCGCGCCGGATCACGCACGACGGCGGTCACGTCATGACCCGCCGCGGCCGCCTGCCGGACGACTTCGAGCCCCGTACCGCCGGTCGCCCCGAAAACGGTGATCTTCATGTCTTATCCTCCACTGTTGGTGAGCACTTACTAACTGGATGGTCCGCTACCATGGTGAGTGAGTAATTACTCACCTGTCAATGGAGGCCCACTCAAACTGGAGGCGCCGATGGATACTCGGGGCAAGATGCTCGACGCCGCCGAGCACGTGATGCGCACCAAGGGCCTCGCGAGGGCCACGACCAAGGAGATTGCGCGCGAGTCCGGGTTCTCCGAAGCGGCCCTCTACAAGCACTTCCGCGACAAGACGGACCTCTTCCTCGCGGTGCTGCGCGAGCGGACGCCCGGGCACCTCCCCGCGTTGCTCGCCGAACTCGCCGAGCGTCCAGGTCGCGGCAACCTCCGCGCGAACCTTCTCGAGGTCGCGCAGACCGCGATCGAGTTCTACGGCGAGACGTTTCCGATGGCGGCCTCGATCTTCTCCGAGCCGACTCTCCTCGCGGCGCACAGGAACGCGCTCGTCGAGCGAAGCGCGGGACCGCAGCACGTGCGGGACGCGCTCGCGCAGTATCTCGCCCGGGAGCAGGAGCTCGGGTGGCTCGCGGCGGAGGCAGACCCGACCGCGGCCGCGGCGCTCCTGCTCGGCGCGTGCTTCATGCAGGCCTTCCTCGGGAACTTCACGGACCAGGCCGGTCCAAGCCCCGAGTCTCTCGTCGACGCGCTTCTCGCGCGCGTAGCGTGACTCGCCTTAAGCATTCAGGGGTCAACTCCCGTGGGTCGTTACCCACAGGAGCTGACCCTCCCCACCGGCTCCCAGCCTTCGCAAGCTCAGGCCGGGTCCCTCGCCGGCGTGGGCCCAGAACGGTGGCTACGGCCTAACGGCCCGACGAGGCTTTCACTACGCGCTCCCGCATCGTGCGGAGCTGGTAGCGCGAGACCTCGTGCGCGTTCTCGTCCTCGGCGAAGACGCTCGAGACCATGACGGTGTCGTCGCGGTCCAGGAAGCCGATCTCGCCCAGGCCGCCGAAAAACTCGTTCCAGTTGACGTCGCCGTCGCCGATCCTGAGGTGCTGGTGCACACGCACCGCGTTGCCGGGCGGGTTCGTGATGTACCGCAGGCCGTGCGAGGCGTGGTGGTTCATCGTGTCTGCGACGTGGACCACGCGGAGCCGATCCCCAGCGGCCCGCATGATCTCGAGCGGCTCGTCCTTCATGTGGAATGTGTGCGAGGCGACATAGACCATGCCGACGTTGGGCGAGTTGAGCCCGCGGATGACGCGCAGCGCCGCGAGGCCCTCCTCGACGAAGTCGTCCGGGTGCGGGTCGATCGCCACGTTGACGCCCTCCCGCTCGAAGATCGGCAGGAGCTCCTCCATGGACTTGTAGAAGCACGCCTCCGACTCCTCCGGAAGCTCCGGGCGGCCGGAGAACTCGGTGTTCATCTGGTTCACGCCGAGGTCCACGGTGATCTGGACGGCCCGCTTCCAGTACCGCACGGCGGCCTCGCGCGCCGCCTCGTCCGGACCAGACCACCGCAGCACGGGCAGCACCGACGCAACCTCGACGCCCGCGTCCGCACACGCCTTGCGGAACTGGCGGACCAGCTCGTCGTCGGCCTTGGGGTGCGTGAAGAACGGGATCATGTCCCGGTGCGGCGTGAGCTGGAGGTACTGGTACCCGAGCTCGGCCGCGAGGGCCGGGAACTCGAGGAGCGAGTGGGTGCTGTGGAACGGGGTGGGATCGAGGGCGATCTTCATCGGTCGGCAACCCCCTGCGCCGGCTCAGAAGACCTGTAGAGCTCCGGCTTCTCGCGGAGCTCGACTGCCACCTTCTCGCCGCTCTTCTGCGCCTCGACGCC
This sequence comes from Sinomonas sp. G460-2, assembly GCF_047759905.1. NCBI lineage: Bacteria > Bacillati > Actinomycetota > Actinomycetes > Micrococcales > Micrococcaceae > Sinomonas > Sinomonas sp. G460-2. The sequence continues at coordinate 2,509 of NZ_JBKZWT010000185.1, forward strand.
CGCCTCGCAGCATGCTGCCGTCGCGTAGCCGTCCCACGCCGTGGGCCCGCCGATCTCGCCGCGGAGGGCGGCGTCGACCCAGGCCTGCACCTCGACGTCGTACGCCGTGCCGAAGCGCTCGATGAAGCTCGGCGTGACCACGCCGCCCCACCGGCCGCCGCGCCGCACGTAGGCCCCACCGTCGCCGCCGATGTCGACGATGCCGTCCTCGAACGCCGCCTGAGTCGAGACCTCGTAGCCGAACCGCGCGTTGACGAAGATCTCGACGTCGGCGAGCACGCCAGACTCGGTCTCGATGAGCACGTGCTGCGGGTCGTGCTGCCCGCCCGGCGCCTTCGAGGACGCCTTGCCGAGGCGCACCTGGACCGAGGTGATCTCCTCGCCCGTGAGGTAGCGGATGACGTCGAACTCGTGCACGACCGAGTCGTTGATGAGCATCTCGTTCGTGAAGCCGGGAGGGGTGTCCGGGTTGCGGTGGCGGCAGTGCAGCATGAGCAGCTCGCCGAGCTCACGTGAGCTGATCATGCTGCCGAGCTGGGCGTACTCAGCGTCGAAGCGACGCATGAAGCCCACCTGGACGCGCTTGCGACCCGTCGCGACCTCCGCCTCGACGATCCGCCAGGCCGACTCTGCGTCCGGCGTGAGCGGCTTCTCACACAGGATCGGGATGTCGAGCGGGAGGGCCTCGAGCAGGGCCTGCTCGTGCAGGAACCCGGGCGTGGCGATGAGGACGGCGTTGACGTCGCCCGACTCGTATGCCTCGGCGGGGGTCGCGAACGCGCGCGCGCCCGGGATGCCCGCGACCGCGGCCTGGGCGCGCTCGACGTCGATATCGACGACGGCGGCCACCTCGGCGCCGTGGATGCGCGTGTGCAGGCGCTGGATGTGGTCCGCGCCCATACGGCCGGCGCCGATGACGGCGACGCGCAGGATGTCAGCCATGTTGTGAGCCTTTCAGGAGACGCGTGTGCGGGAGCCGCACGAGAGGAGGTAGTTGCGGGTGCGCTTGGCTATGGGGAGCGGGACGTCGAACGCGACGGGGTACATGTCCTGCTCGACGATGCCGAAGATCGGGCGGTCGAGCGCCTCGACTGCCTCGATGACCTCCCGCAGGTCCGGGAGGCCGGCCGGCGGCTCGGTCATGACGCCTGCGGCGTTCGCGGCCGCGAACGTGAGGTTCTCGGCGCGGACCTTCGCGAGGACATCCGGATCCACCTGCTTGAGGTGCAGGTAGCCGATGCGCTCGGGATACTTGCGGACGAGGTCCACGCTGCTCGCCCCGCCGTACTCGGCGTGGCCCGTGTCGAGGCACAGGTTGAGGAGGTCCGGGTCCGTGTTCTCGAGCAGGCGCACGATGTCCGCCTGCGTGAGGACGTGGGAGTCAGCGTGGGAGTGGAACTGCTGCTTGAGGCCGAACTGCTCGCCGAGGCGGCGGCCCAGCTCGTCGTGGCCCTTGAAGAGGGAGTCCCACTGCTCGGGGGCGAGGACCTCGTTCTCCACGGCCTCGCCCGTGACGTCATCGCGCCACATCGCGGGGATGACGACGATGTGCTCGCCACCCATCGCGGCCGTGAGTTCGGCGACGCGGCGAGCGGGCTCCCACGCCTCCTCCCACTGGTCGCGGCCCCGGTGGAACGCCGTGAACACCGTGCCGGCCGAGACCTGCAGGTCGCGGGACTTGAGCTCGTCCGCGAGGCGCGACGGGTCGGACGGCAAGTAGCCGTACGGGCCCAGCTCGATCCATTTGTAGCCGGCCTCGGCCACCTCATCGAGGAAGCGCTCCCACGGCGTCTGCTTCGGATCGTCGGCGAACCATACCCCCCACGAGTCAGGGGCCGTGCCGATGATCAGCTTATTCTCTGTCATTGCTCAATCCTTAGCCGGTGATTGGGCCCACGCCGCCAGGGTTCCCTGGCCGAGCTTGCGAGGCGAGGGTGGCGGTGGGGACTAGTTGGAGGGGAAGTTGTAGGAGGCGCCGGAGGCGTGGGTGGGCTCGGGCCAGCGCTGGGTGATGACCTTGCCGCGGGTGTAGAAGGAGACGCCTTCTTCGCCGTAGATGTGCTTGTCGCCGAAGAGCGAGGATTTCCAGCCGCCGAAGGAGTGGTACGCGACCGGGACCGGGATCGGGACGTTGATCCCGATCATGCCCACGTGCACGCCGCGGTGGAACTTGCGGGCGTTGGAGCCGGAGGAGGTGAAGATCGCCGTGCCGTTGCCGTACGGGTTCGAGTTGATCAGCTCGATGGCCTCCTCGACCGTCTCGACCCGCACCACGCCCAGGACCGGGCCGAAGATCTCCTCGGTGTACGCGCTCATGCCGGTCCCGACCCTGTCGATCACGGTAGGCCCGAACCAGAAGCCGCCCTCCTTGCCGGGAACGGTGAACTCGCGCCCGTCCACGACCAGGTCCGCCCCGGACTCGGCCGCCGCGGTCACGATGGACCTCATTCGCTCCTTCGACGCGGCGGTGATGACCGGGCCCATCTCCGCGCCGGGGTGGGTGCCCTCGGCGACCTTGACCGCCTCGGCGCGCTCGGCGACCTTGCCCACGAGCGCGTCGGCGACCTCCCCGACCGCGACGGCGACCGAGATCGCCATGCACCGCTCCCCCGCGGAGCCGAACGCGGCCGCGGCGAGGTGGTCCGCGGCGTTGTCCAGGTCAGCGTCCGGGAGGATGATCGCGTGGTTCTTCGCCCCGCCCAGGGCCTGGACGCGCTTGCCGTGCGCCGTGGCCGTCTCGTGGACGTACTTCGCGATCGGGGTCGAGCCCACGAAGGAGATCGCGTCCACATCCGGGTGGGTCAGGAGCCCGTCCACGGTCTCCTTGCCCCCGTGCAGGACCTGGAACACCCCGTCCGGCAGGCCCGCGGCCTTCCACAGCCTGGCCAGCAGCAGCGAGGCCGACGGGTCCCGCTCGCTCGGCTTGAGGATGAACGTGTTCCCGGTCGCGATCGCCACCGGGGCCATCCACAAAGGCACCATGACGGGGAAGTTGAACGGCGTGATCCCGGCCACGACCCCGAGGGGCTGGCGGTAGGAGAACACGTCGATCCCGGTCGAGGCCTGGTCCGAGTACGCGCCCTTGAGCAGCTGCGGGATCCCGCACGCGAACTCCACGACCTCCAGGCCGCGCCCGATCTCGCCCTTCGCGTCCGAGAGGACCTTGCCGTGCTCGGCCGTGATGAGCGCGGCGAGCTCGTCGATGTGCGCCGCGACGAGCTCGCGGAACTTGAACAGCACCCCGGTGCGCTTCGCGAGGGAGATGTCGCCCCAGGTCTCGGCGGCCTTGCGCGCGTTCGCGACGGCGGTCTCCAGGTCCGCAGCGTCCGCGAGCCGCAGCTCCCCGGACTGCTCGCCCGTGGCCGGGTTGAACACCGGCTGGGTCCGCTCGCCGACGCCGTTGGTCTCTTCACCGTTGAGGAAATGCGGAATGGTCTTGACAGTCATGATTGCTCCTTCGCAAGGGAAATTGTGGGCTAGTGGGCGGGCATGCTGGCCCAGAGCGGACGACGGCGGGGCCCACCCGAGCGGCTCAGCCGAGGAGGGGCCGTTGACGGGACTTGTGCTCGACGTAGGTGGCGAATGCCTGCTTCGTGGACTCGAGCTCGGAGGCGCCGGAGACGGGAACGTCCCACCACGACTCGGAGCTCGGGGCGTCGATGAGCGGGTCCGACTCGATGTGGATCACGATCGGTCCCGAGCCCTCCGGCGCGGCCTTGGCCTTGGCGACCGCGGCCTCGAGGTCGGCGATCGCGTCCGGGCCCGGCTCGATCCGGTAGACGGTGACGCCGAGGCTCTCGGCGTTCGTGGCGAGGTCGATCGGGAGCTTCTCGCCGTTGTCGAACGTGTGGTGCTCGCGGTCCAGGGTGCGGTACTTCGTGCCGAAGCGCTGCGAGCCCAGGGACTCGGAGAGCGCCCCGATCGAGGCGTAGCCGTGGTTCTGGATGAGCACGACGATGAGCTTGATGCCCTCCGCGACCGCCGTGACGAGCTCGGTGTGCATCATGAGGTACGAGCCGTCCCCGACCATGACGACGACGTCGCGGCTCGCCTCGCGCTGCGCTGCGCCTTGTTCTGCGCTGACGCGAGAGGTTGCGTCGAGCGCGGCGCGCTTGACGCCCAGGCCGCCGGGGATTTCGTAGCCCATGCAGGAGAACGCGTACTCGACGTGGTAGCCCCATGGGTCGCGCACGCGCCACATCTTGTGCAGGTCGCCCGGGAGCGAGCCGGCGGCGCAGATGACGACGTCGCGCGGGTCCATCGCGCGGTTGACCGCGCCGATGATCGCGTTCTGGGACACGAGCGGGGAGTTGTCCTGGGCGAATGCGGCGTCGACCGTCGCGTCCCAGCGGGCCTTCTCCGAGGCGACCGCGGTCTCGAGGTCCGCGCCCACGCGGTAGCCGCCCAGCGCCGTCGTGAGCTGCACGAGCGCCTTGCGCGCGTCGGCGACGATCGGCAGCGAGGTGCCGTGCTTGTACGCGTCGATCGCGGCGACGTTGATGTTAACGAAGCGCACGTCCGGGTTCTGGAACGCGGTGCGCGAGGCCGTCGTGAAGTCCTCGTAGCGCGTGCCGATGCCGATGACCAGGTCCGCCTCGCGGGCCAGCGCGTTCGCCGCCGTGGTGCCGGTCGAGCCGATCGCGCCGAGCGCCTGCGGGTGGTTCCACGGCAGGACGCCGAC
>NZ_JBKZWT010000186.1:0-7169 GCF_047759905.1 Sinomonas sp. G460-2
GCCGGCAGGGCTGAGGCTCGCGTGCCGCCTTCCGTGCCGGCCCCGTCCGAGGGCGCGGCACGGGAGGCAGCATGATTAGATCGGGAGAACCGTCCGGGCAGAGAGCGAGGGTCAGAAGGTGAGCCAGGCCAGCGTCCCCACCCCCGCACCCGCGTCCAAACCGCCGACCATCTACGAGGTCGCGCGGCTCGCGGGCGTTTCCCACCAGACTGTGTCCCGGTACCTCAAGGGGAACGGCGGGCTCAAGCCCGCGACCGTGGTCAAGGTCGAGGGCGCCATGGCGGAGCTCAACTACTCGCCCAATCCCGCCGCCCGCGCCCTGCGCAGCAAGCAGGCGTACCGCGTGCTCGTCGTGGTCCCGGAGGGCACCCAGACCGTGCCCCCGCGCATGCTCCGGGGTGCCATGACCGCGGCCCAGGAGGCGGGCTACGTGCCCGACGTCGTAGCCGTAGAGAGCGCGACGGCGAGCCGCGTCCACCGCCTCCTCGCCCTCATCGCGAGCGAACGGCTGGCCGGCATCTTCTCGCTCGTGCCCCTCGGCGCCGCTGAGAAGCAGATCAACGCCGCCCACCCCGAGCTCCCGCTCGTGGTCGCCGGCGACTACGACGACGCAATGCACGCCCGCGGCTCCCTCGCCGACGGGAGCGCCGCCGAGGAGATGCTCGAATACCTCGCCTCCCTCGGGCACCGCTCGTTCTACCATGTGGCGGGCCCCCGGCTGTGGACGTCTGCCGTCAACCGGCGCAGGAGCTACGAGAAGACCATCGCGCGGCTCGGGCTGCACTCCGCGGGGACCGCGGCCGGCGACTGGTCCATGGCGTCCGGGTACAAGCTCGGTCTCAGGATCCCGCTCGACGACGGACCGGTCACGGCGATCTTCGCGGCCAGCGACCAGCTCGCGATCGGCGTGATCCGGGCGCTTCACGAGCGAGGCAAGCGAGTCCCGGACGATGTGAGCGTGTTCGGCTGGGACGACCTCGACGCCGGCAAGTACCTCGTCCCCTCGCTCTCGACCGTGAGCATGGACCTCGAGGCGCCGGGCCGCAACGGCATGCACGAGCTCATCTCCCGCATCCGCAACGAACCAAGCGAGGCGCAGCACTACGAAGTGCTCCCCATGAGGCTCGTTCTGAGGGAGTCGACCGCGCCGCCGCCGGCGCCCTCCGCGGGCTAGGGCTGCCCTCCGCGCGCTAGGGCCGCGCTTCGGCGTCGCGGCTACGGCGATGCAAGAGGACGACGACGAGCCGCAGCACCGCCCCGAGGACGATCAGCGCGATCCCGAGAACGATCATGCCCCCGAACACGTGGGTCAGGTCCAGCGCCGCCGAGTGGCACGCGGCGGCCACGTCGGACGCGGGCGGCGTCACCTGGCCCACCGCCACCGGCCCGTAGGCGGTCGGGAACGCGGGACCGCAGCCGGTGCCCGCCGGAAGTGTGAACCCGAGCGCTGCCCCGGCCAGTACGAGGCCGAGCCCCACCCAGGAATGCCAACGCGGGTGGTACCTGCGGATCGCCACCAGACCTCCAGGCTGTGCAGTTGTCAATGCCGGAATCATCATCCGCCCGGTAGAGCCTCTATGGCGAGCGGGGCGTCCTGCTCCAGAGGATTCCGCGGGGTCACAGTAACGGCACAGCTTCGCGCTAATCCGAGCACATGCCGAGCCGGGAAAGTCATACACATGACGCTCACCGACCGCACCGGCACCTACCCGGATCCAGCCTTCGAGGCCGAGGCTCTCGAAACCGGCGAGCCGTCCGCTCAGGCGGGTGGCGCCGTCGTCCTTTCGCTCGACCCGACCACCTCGACATCGTTTGAGCCCACCCATCCAACCCTCACCGAAACCCCCTCGCATCGCCCCGGAACCGCCCTCGACCTCGCGGCGTTCCGCAGGGCCGGCATCCCGGTCCTCGACGTCACGATCCCCGTCTACAACGAGGAAAAGGACCTCGAGCCGTGCGTCCGCCGGCTCGACGCGTACCTCGAGACCCAGTTCCCGCACACGTTCCGCATCACGATCGCGGACAACGCCTCCACCGATTCGACTCTGCGCGTCGCCGAGCGTCTGGCGCGGGAGCTCGAGAGCGTGCGCGCCGTGCACCTCGAGGAGAAGGGCCGCGGCAACGCCCTGCGCCGCGTGTGGCTCGCGTCCGATTCGCCCGTGCTCGCGTACATGGACGTGGACCTCTCGACCGACCTCAACGCCCTCGCCCCGCTTGTGGCCCCGCTCCTCTCAGGCCACTCGGACCTCGCGATCGGCACGCGGCTCTCGCGCTCCTCGCGCGTGGTGCGCGGGCCCAAGCGTGAATTCGTGTCCCGCTCCTACAACTTCCTGCTCCAGTCGCTCATGGGCGCGCGCTTCAGCGATGCCCAGTGCGGCTTCAAGGCCATCCGCTCCGACGTGGCCCAGCAGCTCCTCCCCCACACGCTCGACAAGGCGTGGTTCTTCGACACCGAGCTCCTCGTCCTCGCCGAGCGCTGCGGGCTCCGCTGCGCCGAGGTCCCCGTGGACTGGACGGACGATCCCAATTCGAAGGTCGACATCATGCGCACGGCGCTCGAGGACCTGCGCGGCATGTACCGCCTGACCACGGACATGGCCCGAGGGCGGATCCCCGTCGCGCAGCTCCAGGCGGCGCTCGCGCGCGGCCCACTCCCGGCCGGCCTGCGCCCCGAGGAGGCCGGCCGCAAGGGGAGCCTGTTCGGACAGCTCGTGCGTTTCGGCGCGATCGGCGTCGCCTCGACGCTCGCGTACGCGGCGCTGTTCATCCTGGGCCGCACGTTCATGGACGCGCAGACCGCGAACTTCGTCGCGCTGCTCATCACCGCGATCGCCAACACGGCCGCGAACCGGCGCTTCACGTTCGGCGTCCTGGGGCGCGAGCGCCTCACGCAGCACCACCTCGAGGGGCTCATCGTCTTTGGGATCGGCTGGGCCCTCACGGCCGGGGCGCTCCTGTGGATGAATTCGATCCCGAACCCGGGACAGTGGATCGAGCTGACCGTCCTGACGATCGCGAACCTCGCCGCGACCGCCGTCAAGTTCCTCCTCTTCCGCCTCTGGGTGTTCCGCCGCAGGGCGTGACCCGCCGCGGGCTTACGTCCACCTGACCGAGAACTTCCCGTTGCGCCGTAAGCTCCGCAGGGTCCACACCCTGCAGACGTGACGGCACAACGGACCGAACGACCGAAAGGCCACTCCCATGACCACGTCCCTCGCCCCCGACGCCACGGCGGACCCCTCGTCCCCGCCGTCCCGCCCGGGCACAGACTCCGACGCCCGCCGTCGCTCGCGCTCCGGCGGTGACCCCTCCGGAAGCCGCTGGCAGCGCCTCGCGTTCGGGGCGGAACAGCCGCGCTGGGTCCGTCCGTCCGCGTTCGGCCTCGTGGTCGCGAGCGCGTTCCTCTACCTCTGGAACCTCACGAACTCCGGGTACGCGAACTCCTTCTACGCCGCCGCGATCCAGGCCGGCAGCAAGAACTGGGTCGCCTGGTTCTTCGGCTCGATGGACGCCGGCAACGCGATCACGGTGGACAAGCCGCCGGCCGCGTTCTGGCTCCCGGGCCTCCTGGGCCGGATCTTCGGCTTCAACTCCTTCACGATGCTCCTGCCCGAGGCGCTCATGGGCGTCGCCGCCGTCGCCCTCATGTACGCCGCGGTCAAGCGCGTGAGCGGACCCGTCGCTGGCCTGCTCGCCGGCGGCGCGCTCGCCGCGACGCCGGTCGCGGCGCTCATGTTCCGGTTCAACAACCCGGACGCGATGCTCACGTTCTGCCTCGTCCTCGCCGCCTACCTCACGGTCCGCGCGATCGAGAAGGCCGGCTGGAAGTGGCTCGTCGCTGCGGGCGCGGTGATCGGCCTCGCGTTCCTCACCAAGATGCTCCAGGGCGTCATCATCGTCCCGGCCCTCGGGCTCGCGTACGTCTGGGCCGCGCCCACCACGCTGCGCCGGCGCCTCGTCCACCTGCTCGGCGCCCTCGGCGGCATCATCGCCGTAGCCGGCGCGTATATCCTCGCGTTCACGCTCACCCCGACGAACATCCGCCCGTACATGGCGGGCTCGCAGACCAACAGCTTCCTCGAGCTCACGTTCGGCTACAACGGCCTCGCCCGCATCTTCGGCAACCGCGGCGGGGGCGGCGGCACTCGCCTCGGCGGCGCTCCAGGCGGAGCGGCCGACGTCGGTGCTGCCGCCGGCCAGAGCGCGCTGGGCGCATCGGGAGTGCCCAACTTCGCGGGCGGTGGCGGCAACGGCGGCCCCGGCGGCGGGTCCATGTTCGGCGGCTCGGCGGGCATCCTCCGCATGTTCGGCTCGAGCTTCGGCACCGAGATCTCCTGGCTGCTCCCCGCAGCGCTCATCCTCCTCGTGGCCGGCCTCTGGTTCACGCGCCGCGCCATCCGCACCGACCGCGTCCGCGCCTCGCTCATCATCTGGGGCGGCTGGACGCTCCTCACCGCCGCTGTCTTCAGCTTCATGACCGGCACCGTCCACCCCTACTACGCGATCGCGCTCGCCCCCGGCATCGCCGGAGTGATCGGCATCGGCGGCGCCGAGCTGTGGCGCGGCCGGGCCTACTGGCCCTCGCGGATCGTGCTCGCGGTGACCATTCTCGCGACGAGCATCTGGACGGCCGTGCTCCTGGGCCGCGACTCCTCGTGGCTCCCGTGGCTCAAGTTCGTCATCGTGATCCTCGGCGTGCTCGCCGCGCTCGGCCTCGTGGTCCGGTTCGACCGGCTGCGCCTGGGGGCCGTCTCCGTGGCCGTCGCCGCGCTCCTCGCGGGCGGGCTCGGCTCGACCGCTTTCACCATCGCGACCGCGTCGCAGGGTCACACCGGAGCCATCCCGACGTCGGGCCCGTCCGCCCAGGGCGGTTTCGGCGGCATGGGCAACGCCGCCGGCTTCGGCGGGTTCCGCGACCGCAGCGGCTCCTCGACCGAGGGCTTGCCGGGCGGCACAGCAAGCCTCCCGAACGGCACGACCGGCGCCCCCAACGGCACCACCGGCAGTGGCACCACCGGCGCCCCCAACGGCACCACCGGCACTGGCACCACCGGCGCCCCCAACGGCACCCAGGCTGGCGGCTTCGGCGGCCCCGGCGGCGAGACGAGCGCGTCGAGCGAGCTCGTGGCGCTCCTCAAGCAGACCACCACCAAGTGGTCCGCGGCGACGAACGGCTCGAACTCCGCGGCCAGCCTCGAGCTCGCCTCGGACACGAACGTCATCGCGATGGGCGGCTTCACCGGAAGCGACCCGTACCCGAGCCTCGACCAGTTCAAGGCCCTCGTGGCCAGCGGCCAGGTGACGTACTACATCGCCGGCGGCGGCATGGGTGGCGGCTTCGGCGGGCGCGGCGGCGCGAGCGACACCTCGTCCATCGCGACCTGGGTCGAGCAGAACTTCCAGGCCACCACGGTCGGCAACGCGACCGTCTACAAGCTGGTGAAGTGATGCCGGCGACACAGTCTCAGCCCGTTGCTGACCCCGGCACCGCTACCGCTTCCTTAGTCGCCTCCGGCGGCTCCACAGGCGATAGCTCCGGCCGCTGGGCTCCTTCGTCGCCCTCTGACGCGGCTCTCCGCTATCCGCTGCTCCGCCGCCTCGCGGGCCGCGGCGGCGCGGGGACCAGGGGTCTGCGCCAGCGGGCTGAGCTGGCCTTGCTTTTGGTGGGGGTGGGGGTTCTGTATGTGTGGAACCTCGCCGCGAGTGGCTGGGCCAACGCGTTCTACAGCGCGGCGGCCCAGGCCGGGAGCCAGAACTGGGAGGCGTTCTTCTTCGGCTCCTCGGACGCCGCGAACGCCATCACGGTGGACAAGCCCCCGGCCGCGCTCTGGATCATGGACCTCTCGGTCCGGATTTTCGGCCTCAGCTCGTGGTCGATCCTCGTCCCCGAGGCCCTCATGGGCGTCGGCGCGGCGTGGATCCTCTATCTCGCCGTCCGGCGGGCCGTGCGCCCCGCGACCGGGAGCGAGCGGGCCGCCCATGGCGCGGGCCTCGTCGCGGCCTCCGCGCTCGCACTCACCCCGATTGCGGCGCTCATGTTCCGCTTCAACAACCCGGACGCACTGCTCGTACTACTCATGACTGCGGCCGGCTACGCGACCGTCCGCTCGGCCCAGAGCGGCAAGGCCCGCTGGATCCTGTTCGCGGGCGTGCTCCTGGGCTTCGGCTTCCTCACGAAGCAGCTCCAGGTGTTCCTCGTGGTCCCGGGCTTCGCGGCCGCCTACCTGTGGGCCGCGCCGCACCGCCTGGGCCGGCGCCTCCTGCACCTGCTCGGCGCCCTCGGCGCGATGGCGGTCTCCGCCGGCTGGTGGATCGTGGCGGTCATGCTCACCCCCGCGGCGGACCGCCCGTTCATCGGCGGCTCGCAGACCAACTCGATCCTCGAGCTCACGTTCGGCTACAACGGCTTCGGCCGGCTCAGCGGCGACGAGGTCGGCTCCGTGGGCGGCGGCAACGGCTGGGGCCAGCCGGGCCTGTTCCGGCTCTTCTCCTCGACGTTCGGCGGGCAAATCGCGTGGCTCCTGCCCGCCTCGCTCATCCTCGGCGCCGCCCTCCTCTGGGTGGGGCGGCGGGCGCCGCGCACGGACGCCGTGCGGGCCTCCGTCGTGGCGTGGGGCGGCTGGGTGCTCGTCACGGGGCTGACGTTCAGCCTCATGCACGGGATCATCCACGAGTACTACTCCGTGGCGCTCGCCCCCGGCATCGCGGCCCTCGTGGGCCTCGGCGGCGGGATCCTGTGGCACCGACGGAAGTACCCGGTCGAGGCCTCCGTGCTCGCGGCGGCGGTCGCGGCCGCGGGAATCATGGGCGTGGTTCTGCTCAACCGGGCCTCCGGGTTCGTCCCGTGGCTCGCGTGGGTCGTCGCCATCGCCGCGCTCGTGGCGGCCGCGGCGATCCTCGCGGCTGGCTTCGGCGTGCGGCTCCCGAAGCTCGCGGGACGGACGACGGCGGCGCTCGCCCTCGTCGCGGCCCTCGCCGGCCCGTTCGCGTTCACGCTCGACACCGTCTTGACCGCTCACTCGGGCGCAATCGTCACGGCAGGCCCGTCCTCCGGTTTCGGCGGACGTGGCGGCTTCGGCGGCCCGGGCGGACAGGGCAACGGGCAAGGCTTCCTCGGCTTCTCGCAGAACGGCACGGGCACGGCTCAGGGCTTCGGCCAGACCGGCACC
>NZ_JBKZWT010000187.1:0-7159 GCF_047759905.1 Sinomonas sp. G460-2
ATCGGGCTCTTGCTCGACAACGCCGGCAATCAGGTGTACCTCAACGACGCCCAGCGCGCCGCCGTGGAACTCGCGGTCCAGCAGGCCAATGCCGCGGGCGGCCACAAGGGCCGGCCCATCGAGCTCATCCCTCCCGCGCCGTCCACGGACACCGCCGCAGCCGCGCGGCAGCTCGTCGCGGCGAAGGCGGACGTGGTCGTCGGGCCCACGGACTCGAGCCACGCGCCGGGAGCGATCGACGTGCTCGACAAGGCCAAGACGGTCCTCATCTCGCCTGCCAACCTCGACGACGAGCTTTCGGGCTACCCGAGCGGGGGCTACTACTTCCGCACGTCCCCGACCGAGTCCTCGGAGGGCGCGGCCCTCGCCGCGCTCGCGAAGGACGGCGACGCGAAGCGCGTCGCGGTGCTGCGGCAGAAGGGCTCGTACGCGCAGGCGGTCGGCGACGCTGCGTCGTCGTCCGTCAAAGCGAATGGCCTCGCGGAGGGCGGCAGCGGAGAGTTCACGGGGCACGACGCGCGGGCGGCGGCCTCCGCCGCGGTTGCCGCGGGGGCGGACGCCGTCGTCGTTATCGCACGGGACGATCCCCAGGCGGTGCTCGCCCAGGTCCACGATGCGGGCGTGCCCGGCTCGAAGCTCGTGCTCTCGGACGGGCTCATTGCCAAGTACGGATCGGGCCTCGCGAGCGGGGCGCTCGACGGCGCGCGGGGCCTTGTGCCCGGGCTGTACCCGAGCGCGGCGTTCCAGGCGGACATGCTCAAGCAGGCGCCAAGCCTCATCGACATGACGTTCGCGCCCGAGGCATACGACGCGGCCGCTCTTGCGATCCTCGCCGCGGGCGCCGCGCAGGACGACGGCGGCCCCTCCATCGCGTCGCATCTCATCGCCGTCTCGGGCGGCACGGCGGGGGTCTCCGAGCCGGAGAAGCGGAAGAAGTGCGCGGTCCTGACCGACTGCCTCGCGCTCGAATCGAAGGGCACGCCGATCGACTACGACGGCCAGTCCGGGCCCGTCGCCTTCGACCAGAACGGCGACATCACGACCGCGAACTTCACTGTGTTCCGGTACAGCGCGGACAACGCGGCGCGGCAGGCGGGTGCGCAGTCCGTCGCGCGCTGACCCCGGCGCTCGGCTGACCGCCGGGTTCAGGTCCCGAGTCCTCGCACCGGGCAGAATGAGGGCCGCGCGCTTGCACTCGACCGTGCCGAGTGCTAATTATTGACCTAGCACTCCCACAGGCAGACTGCTAAGCCAGCGGGGCCGCACGGCTCGGCAGGCAGCGTCCGTCCGCGGGAGGAAGGGAACACCACGCTGGGGTGAGGCGTCAGCCAACCGGGAATGGAACGGGAGGCGGGCGCCGGCCGTCGCGGGCGCTGCAGCGGGTGCGCTCACCACACACCGTCCCGAAAGGACAGATAGCCGTTATGGCCAAGATCATTGCATTCGACGAAGAGGCCCGTCGCGGCCTCGAGCGCGGCCTCAACACGCTGGCCGATGCTGTCAAGGTCACCCTCGGCCCGCGCGGCCGTAACGTCGTCCTCGAGAAGAAGTGGGGCGCCCCCACGATCACCAACGACGGCGTCTCGATCGCCAAGGAGATCGAGCTCGACGACCCGTACGAGAAGATCGGCGCGGAGCTCGTCAAGGAGGTCGCCAAGAAGACCGACGACGTCGCGGGCGACGGCACCACCACCGCCACCGTTCTCGCGCAGGCCCTCGTCAAGGAAGGCCTCCGCAACGTCGCCGCCGGCGCCGACCCGCTGTCGCTCAAGCGCGGCATCGAGAAGGCCGTCGACGCCGTGACGAAGGAGCTGCTCGAGTCCGCCAAGGAGATCGAGACCAAGGAGGAGATCGCCGCGACCGCGTCCATCTCCGCCGGGGACACGCAGATCGGTGAGCTCATCTCCGAGGCGCTCGACAAGGTCGGCAAGGAAGGCGTCATCACCGTCGAGGAGTCGAACACGTTCGGCCTCGAGCTCGAGCTCACCGAGGGCATGCGCTTCGACAAGGGCTACCTCTCGGCGTACTTCGTCACCGACGCGGAGCGCCAGGAGACGGTCCTCGAGGACCCGTACATCCTCATCGTCAACTCGAAGATCGGCTCCGTGAAGGATCTCGTCGCCGTCCTCGAGCGCGTCATGCAGGCCAACAAGCCGCTCCTCATCATCGCCGAGGACGTCGAGGGCGAGGCCCTCGCGACGCTCATCGTCAACAAGCTCAAGGGCACGTTCAAGTCCGTCGCCGTCAAGGCTCCGGGCTTCGGCGACCGCCGCAAGGCGATGCTCACCGACATCGCGATCCTCACCGGCGGTCAGGTCATCGCCGAGGAGGTTGGCCTCAAGCTCGAGAACGCCACGCTCGACCTCCTGGGCAAGGCCCGCAAGGTCGTCGTGACGAAGGACGAGACCACGATCGTCGAGGGTGCGGGCGACGCCGAGCAGATCGCCGGCCGCGTCTCGCAGATCCGCGCCGAGATCGAGAACTCCGACTCGGACTACGACCGCGAGAAGCTCCAGGAGCGCCTCGCGAAGCTCGCCGGCGGCGTGGCCGTCATCAAGGCGGGCGCGGCCACCGAGGTCGAGCTCAAGGAGCGCAAGCACCGCATCGAGGACGCAGTCCGCAACGCGAAGGCTGCCGTCGAGGAGGGCATCGTCGCCGGTGGCGGCGTGGCCCTCATCCAGGCCGGTGCCAAGGCGTTCGCGAACCTCGCTCTCGAGGGCGACGAGGCCACGGGTGCCAACATCGTGAAGATCGCGATCGAGGCTCCGCTCAAGCAGATCGCGTTCAACGCTGGCCTCGAGCCGGGCGTCGTGGCGGACAAGGTTCGCCAGCTGCCCGCTGGCCACGGCCTCAACGCGGCGACCGGCGTCTACGAGGACCTCCTCGCCGCTGGCGTCAACGACCCGGTCAAGGTGACCCGCTCTGCGCTGCAGAACGCCGCCTCGATCGCCGGCCTCTTCCTCACCACGGAGGCCGTCGTGGCCGACAAGCCGGAGAAGAACGCTCCGGCCATGCCCGGTGGCGACGACATGGGCGGCATGGGCGGCTTCTAGCCCCCACACCGTCTCGGGTACGGATATCCGGGCGCGACAGCGTTTCGGGTACGCGAGGCGGGCTGCGAAGCACGACGGCGGGGTCCCCACTCAGGTGGGGGCCCCGCCGTTCGCAGGGGGTAGCACGTAAGCTCGCTCCCGCTTCTTTCGAAGACGGCTTGTGGCCGAGAAGACGTACTGAGGATGTCTTCTCGGCCACAAGGCGTCTTCCTGTGATGGCTACGCCTCGCGGGTTCCTTGGTGGAAGCGGAGGCGCCAGCGCCCTTCGGTTCGCTGCCACAGCGAGCTGCGGAGACTCGAGCCCTCCGCGCTCTCGGTTCGGTACACAATCTGGATGACGTCGGGACCGAGTGGTGTTGCATCGAGGAGCTCGAACGAGACGCTCAGCTCCGGGTTCTGCACGAGCGCGTCGACGATCTCGTCACGATCCCAGAGGCGGCCCGATTGCCCGATCTCGCGGTACTCGGGGTGCAGGAGATACGCGAGCTGGCCGAAGTCCGCGCGGGTCTCAGGGTCGAGGAGCTCCTGCTCGAGTTCGACGACCGCGTCGAGGTCCAGCTGGCCGGGAAACGTCCCCTCGACGGGCCCCTCGGTCACGGGAAGCTCGCTGAACAGGTCGGCCTGGACGGGCTCAACCTCCTGCACCACGGCCGCCGGCGCAGTGGCCGCCCGAGCGCGGGACGGGACGTGAACGGGGGCCTCAGCTGAGCCACTGGCGTCGCCCTCGAACCCCGGCCCCTCGACCGGCGCGACCCCGGCCTGATACGCCGTCGCGCACGCGCGCGCCCGCTCGTCGGCGGCCTCGTTGAGCGAATGCCCGGCATGGCCCTTGACCCACTCGAACGTGTAGGAGCGGCCCACGAGCTCCTGGTCGATCTGCCGCAGCAGGTCGACGTTGAGAACGGGCTTCCCGTCCGCCTTCTTCCAACCCCGGCGCTTCCAGCCCGGCATCCACTTCGTCACGCAGTTGATGACGTACTGGCTGTCGCACAGAATCCGGAGGTGCTCCTCGGGCGTGTGCGCCGTTGACCGGAAGAGGTCGAGCACCGCCATGAGCTCGCCCTGATTGTTCGTGCCGTGCGGCCAGCCGCCGGCGTGCCAGCGGTCGTCGTCCACGTACCAAGCCCATCCGGCAGGGCCGGGATTTCCGAGGGCAGAGCCGTCTGCGGCGGCGGTGATCGTCATGCCGACCATCCTGCCAGACACGGCCGACACGCCACCGCAGCGGCCCCCAAGCCCCAGTCCCCGGCCGGGCTATTGGAACAGCCGCGCGTTGCTGCCCTCGACCTCGGAGTAGGCCGAACTCGCGTGCCACAGCGCCGCGGCGATCGCGTCGAGCGTTGTATGCACCTGAGACTCGGCGGCGCCCCACTGTGCCACGACGGCCTGGAAGTTCGTCGCCGCTTGGCCCTGCCAGCTCCCCTGGAGGTCGTCGAGCGCGCCCCTCATGCCGAGCACCTCGGCCCGGAGCCGTTCAATCGTCGCAGCGACCCTCTGGGCGCTCGCGTCCATGTGTTCGGTATCGGCCTTCAGCAGTGCCATGGTTCAGCCCCCTCGTGCGGGCGGGCCCCCTGCCCGCCGTCACCACGAGCCTAGGGAGGCGAGCAGGCGCGCCGCAGCCGCCCGCCGTCGTATGTGGACAACTCAGCGGGTCGGGGATCCCTCGCGGGGAACTGACGGCGCCCCTGGCCCTGCGTGCGGTGCTCCGGGCCCCGCAGCCGCGCGCCCCGCCTTCGGCGGTTCGGAAGGCGGCTCGGGAATCGGCTTGAACGGCAGCTCGATGACAAAGGTTGCCCCGCCGCCGGACGTCGCCCGGTGGCGCACCCGGCCGCCATGCGCCCCGACGATCGCGGCGACGATCGCAAGCCCGAGCCCGGTCCCGCCCGTTTCGCGCGTGCGCGACGTGTCAGCGCGGTAGAACCGCTCGAAGATCTTGGGTGAATCCTTGTCCGAGATCCCGGCCCCATGGTCACGCAGCTCGAGCACCGAGATCCGCCGGTCGCCGTCGTTCCTGACGCCCACGGCGATTTCAAGCGGCGTCCCAGGGGCCGTGTATGCGAGGGCATTGCCCATGAGGTTGCCCACGACCTGCCGCAGCCTCCCCTCGTCTCCGAGCGCGGGCGCGGCGGCCGGGCCGTGACCGTCGCTGAGCCCCACGAGCCGCACGCTCCGGTCCGGAGCCGACGCCTGCGTATCCACGACGGCGTCGTGCCCGATGGGCAGGAGGTCCACGGGCCGCAGGACCACGGGTCGCTGCTCGTCGATGCGCGCGAGCGTGAGCAGGTCCTCGACCATCGTGCCCATGCGCTTCGCCTCGCTCTCGATCCGGCCCATCGCGGTCCCCACGTCGTTGGGTGTCGAGAGCGCCCCGTGCCTGTACAGCTCGGAGAAGCCGCGGATGGTCACGAGCGGGGTCCGCAGCTCGTGCGACGCGTCGGAGACGAAGCGCCGCATGCGCGCCTCGGACTCGGTTCGATCCTGGAAGGCGCGCTCGATGTGCGCGAGCATCGCATTGAGCGAGGAGGAGAGCCGTCCGAGCTCCGTGCCCGGGGCCTCCTCGTCGACGCGTTGGGAGAGATCTCCCGCAGCGATCGCGGCGGCGGTCTTCTCGACGCGGCGCAGCGGCCGGAACGCGCGCGTAACGGTCCACGACGCCACGAAGAACACGAGCGCAAGCGCGAGCACCCCCACGACGATCTCGAGCAGGAGCGTGTGGTTCATCGCGTCGTCGACGCTCGTGAGCGGCAGCGCGATGAGCATCGCGGCGCGCTCGCCGGTGCTCGTGATCCGCACGGGGATGGCGATGTAGCGCCAGTCCGAATCGTGGTCGGTCCCGTTGGCCTGCCGGATGGTCTGGCTCGACTGCATCTGCTGCGCCTGGTCGGCCGTGAGCGTCGGGACGTCGGGCCGCACCTCGTTCGAGTTCGCGACCGGGTAGATTCGCGGCGGCGCCCCGGCCGTGTACAGGACGAGCGTGTAGTCGGACGGCATGATCGGATTGCGCGTCGTGAGGAGGTCGATGTCCTGGTTCTGCCGCGCGTAGTCCGAGGCATCAAGCAGCTTCGCGTCGACCTGGCTCACCAGGAACGTGTGCAGCTGGGTGAGGGTGCCCGCGCTCGTGAAGACGATCGCCGCCGTGAGCAGCACCATCATGATGGCGACGAGCTGAGAACGCAGCGACGCCTTCTTCCAGCGGGCTAGCACGTCAGCGCTTCTCCGCCGTCCTGAGGACGTAGCCCACGCCGCGCTTGGTCTGGATGAGGCTCGGCCCGTTGGCGTCGACCTTGCGGCGCAGATACGAGATGTAGGACTCCACGATCGAGGCGTCGCCGTTGAAGTCGTACTCCCACACGTGGTCGAGGATCTGCGACTTCGAGAGCACCCGGTTCGGGTTGAGCATCATGTAGCGCAGGAGCTTGAACTCGGTGGGGGAGAGGTCGATCGTGAGGCCGCCGCGCCGCACTTCGTGGGCGTCGTCGTCGAGCTCGAGGTCGTCGACGCGGATCACGGCATCGTCGTCGAGGATGGGCTGCGTGCGCCGGAGCACGGCGCGGATGCGCGCCACGACCTCGTCGAGGCTGAACGGCTTGGTCACGTAGTCGTCGCCGCCGACCGTGAGGCCTTGCACCTTGTCCTCGGTCTCGTCCTTCGCCGTGAGGAACAGGACGGGCACGTAGCGGCCGGACGCGCGGAGCTTGCGGGTCACCGTGAAGCCGTCCATGTCCGGCAGCATGACGTCGAGCACCATGAGGTCCGGCGCGTGCTCCTCGGCGGCGGCGAGGGCCTCGCGACCGTTGCTGGCCGCGACGACCTCGAACCCCGCGAAGCGCAGGGACGTCGAGAGGAGCTCGCGGATGTTCGGCTCGTCGTCGACGACGAGGAGCTTGGCTTCGGGTCCGGTCTTCTTCACTCTCCCATCGTGCGCTCAGTTTCTGTGAACCGGCTGGACGTACTCTGTGTGCGGAACGCGGCGCGGCTGGGCGGCGGCTTGGCGCCCCCGGTGCCTATTCGGGGCGGTTGGAGGACGCGCCGTCGTGCGTGAGCTGGACCGGGTGGTTGGGCATGGCGAGGACGACGTCGGAGCGACCTCCCGTGGCAAGCGGCAG
>NZ_JBKZWT010000188.1:0-7135 GCF_047759905.1 Sinomonas sp. G460-2
GGTGCCCTCGCCGCACGCTCGGAGGGCCCACTCCCCCTGCCCGGGGACCATTCGGCCCCGACTGAGACGCTATCCGCACAGGAAGGAACGGCCCATGGCTGACACCCAGAAGGACGAGTTCGCTGAGCTGAGCTACGAAGAGGCGCGCGAACAGCTAGTCGCGGTCGTCGCGAAGCTCGAGGCAGGCGGTGTGAGCCTCGAAGAGTCGCTCGCCCTGTGGGAGCGCGGAGAGGCCCTCGCCCAGCGCTGCGAGGAATGGCTCGACGGCGCCCGCCGACGGCTCGACGCCGCGCGCCGCGAACCCGCCGCGGGAGGGGACGCGGCCGGGGCGAACGCCTAGCCGTCGCACGGCGGTCAGGTCGCGGCGAGCCGCCGCTTCTCCTCCTCGATGTCGAACGCGGCGGTGGGCCACTGCGGGTCCATGCGCTCGAGTGCCGCGACGAGCAGCTCCTGAACGACCATGCGGGAATACCACTTGTTGTCAGCGGGCACGACGTACCACGGCGCAGAGGCGGTACTCGTCCGCTCGATCGCAATCTGGTACGCGTCCATGTAACCGTCCCAGTACTTCCGCTCCGCGAGGTCGCCCGGCGTGTACTTCCAGTACTTCGTGGGGTCGTCGAGCCGCGAGGCGAGCCGCCGCTTCTGCTCGTCCTTGCCGATGTGCAGCATGACCTTGAGGATGCGGGTCCCGCCCTCGTGGAGCCGTCGCTCGAAGTCCTGGATCGCGGAATACCGCCTCTCGAGCTCGGCCTCGTCAGCCCACCCGTGCACGCGGTGGATGAGCACGTCCTCGTAGTGCGAGCGGTCGAAGCAGCCGAGCATCCCCGGGCGAGGAAGCTCCTTCTCGATTCGCCACAGGAAGTCGTGGCCCTTTTCCTCCTCGGTCGGCGCGCGGAACGCCGCAAGCTGCACGCCCTGGACGTCCACTGCTCCGACGACGTGGCTCACCATCCCGCCCTTGCCCGCGGTGTCCATCCCCTGGAGCACGAGAAGCAGCGAGCGATGGCCCCCGGAGCGGCCTTCGGCGAACAGCCGCTCCTGCAGATCGGCGAGGTGGGGATCCCGCTCGGCGAGGATCTCCTCGCCGCGCGCCTTGCCGCCGGAGAATCCGGGGGTCGACCCGGGGTCGACGGCGGCGAGGGAGAATCCGGGCCCGACGACGAGGAGGTCCTCGGGCGCCTCCACGAAGCCGTGGCCAGCCTTGCGCTTGGACATCGCCTCTCCCCGAGTCAGGTCCCGGAATCAGTTCCCGGCGTAGCGCGACAGGAACTCGCCCATACGCCCGAGCGCTTCCTCGATGTCGGCGACGGCAGGGAGCGTGACCATGCGGAAGTGGTCCGGGGCGATCCAGTTGAACGCGCGGCCGTGCGAGAGGAGGATCTTCTGGTCGCGCAGGAGATCCAGGACGAAGCGCTCGTCATCCCGGATGCGGTAGACCTCGGGATCGAGGCGCGGGAAGAGGTACAGGGCCCCCTTGGCCTGGCGCGTCGAAACGCCGGGCATCGCGTTGAGCATCTCGTACGCCTTGTTGCGCTGCTCGAGCAACCGACCGCCCGGGAGGATGAGGTCGTTGATGCTCTGATAGCCACCGAGCGCGGTCTGGATGGCGTGCTGCGCGGGGACGTTCGCGCACAGGCGCATGTTCGCGAGCAGATTGATGCCCTCGAGATAGTCGGCCGCGGCCTTCTTCGGGCCCGAGATCGCCATCCAGCCGGCGCGGTAGCCGCACACGCGGTAAGCCTTCGAGAGCCCGCTGAAGGTGAGGCACAGGACGTCCTCGTCCGTGAGCGACGCCATGTTCGTGTGAGTCAGCCCGTCGTACAGGATCTTCTCGTAGATCTCGTCCGCGAAGATAATGAGGCCGTGCTGCTCAGCGAGCGCGACGATCCGGCGCAGCGTCGAGTCGGAGTACACCGCACCCGTCGGGTTGTTCGGGTTGATGACCACGATGCCCTTGGTGCGCGGCGTGATCTTCGCTTCGAGGTCTTCGAGGTCCGGCTCCCAGTCCGCCTCCTCGACGCACGTGTAGTGCACGGCCCGGCCGCCCGCGAGCGAGACGGACGCCGTCCACAGGGGGTAATCGGGGGTGGGCACGAGGATCTCGTCGCCCTGCTCGAGCAGCGCCATGAGCGACATCGTGATGAGCTCGCTCACGCCGTTGCCGAGGTAGACATCGTCGACGCCGATGTTCTGGATGCCGCGCGTCTGGTAGTACTGCGAGACCGCGGTGCGCGCGGAGAAGATGCCGCGCGAGTCGCTGTAGCCCTGGGCGTGCGGGAGGTGGCGGATCATGTCGACGAGGATCGCGTCTGGCGCCTCGAAGCCGAACGGGGCCGGGTTGCCGATGTTGAGCTTGAGGATCTTGTGGCCCTCGGCCTCCATCTGCTGGGCAGCCTCCAAGATCGGTCCCCGGATGTCGTAGAGGACGTTATGAAGCTTGGAAGACTGCTTGAATTCGGCCATTCACCAAATATGCCACAGGGTGTGGGCGGGTCATCCTGAGATCCCGCTCACACCCTGTGTGACGCATCCGTGCCGTGCGGGTCCGCTACGAGGCGAGGCCCTTGTCCTTGAGCCAAGCCTTCGCGGCGTCGGCCGGGCTCTGCTTCTGGTTGCCGCTCACGGCCCGGTTGAGGTTGATGAGATCGGTCGTGGTGAGCTTCGCGGAGACGGCGTTGAGGGCCTTCTTCGCAGCGTCGGAGACGTTCGACGTGTTCACGAGCGGGACGACCTGCTGGGCGATGAAGTTGTTCTTCGGGTCATCGAGCACCACGAGGTCGTTGTCCGGGATCGAGGGGGTCGTGGTGAAGATGTCGGCCACCTGGATCTCGTTCTGCAGGAGGGCCTTGAGCGTCACGGGCCCGCCGCCGTCGCTGAACGACTGGAACTGCTTGGGGACACAGTTGTACTTGTCCTTGAGCCCCGGCAGGCCGTAGGCGCGCTGCTGGAACGTGGCCGGGGCACCGATCACGAGGTCACCGCAGACCTTGGACATGTCCGCGATGCTCGAGAGCGAGTACTTCGTGGCGGTGGCCTTCGTCACGACCATCGCGTCCTTGTCCTCGGCCTTGGCCGGGTCGAGAATCGCGAGGCCCTTCGGGAGCTTGTTCGGCAGGGCGCCCGCGATGTCCGAGGCAGAAACCTGGGTGGCCTTCTGGTCGAGGAACAGGAGGAGGTTGCCCGTGTAGTCCGGGACGACATCGACCGAGCCGTCCTGGACCGCCTTGTAGTAGACCTCGCGGGCGCCGATATTGGGCTTCGTGGTGGCCTGGACGCCGGCCGCGTTGAGCGCCCCGGCGTAGAGCTCGGCGACAATCTGGCTCTCCGTGAAGTCGGCCGAGCCGATCACGAGGGCCTTGTTGGATCCGGAGCTCGCCGAGCCCCCGCCCGTGCTGAGCGGATTGGACGAGCCTCCGCACGCGCTCAGAGCGAGACTGAGCCCTAGCCCGGCGACGAGCGCGGTAACCGCCCGTCGACGCGGAATCGAGGGGAAGTGACTGGTCATGACATTCCTTCCTGTGCGACCGCCTCGGGAGCGGGGAGCTTCCGTGCGGAGGACGAGCGGGGACCGAACAGACGCAGGAGCGCGCCCAGAACCAGGTCCGTGACGACCGCGAGCGCCGCGACGAGCACGGAGCCCCCGAGCATCTGGGGGTAGTCGGAGAGGGAGAGCCCGTCGAAGATGTAGCGGCCGAGCCCGCCGAGATTCGTGTACGCGACGACGGTCGCGGTCGCGATGACCTGCAGCACGGCGGCGCGGACGCCGCCGAAGATGACGGGCACGGCGTTGGGGAGTTCGACAGCGAAGAGCACCTGGTGCTCGCGCATCCCCTGGGCGCGGGCCGCGTCGACGACCACGGGGTCCACGGCGGCGATGCCTGCGTAGGTCCCGGCGAGGATGGGCGGGACCGTGAGGATCACGAGCGCCCAGATGGGCGGCATGAGGCCGATCCCGGCGAGCAGCACGAACAGGACGAGCAGCCCGAGCGTCGGCACCGCACGGAGCGCCCCGGCGAGCGCGACGACGACGACCCGGCCGCGGCCCGTGTGGCCCACGTAGGCACCGATCGGAAGGGCGATGGCGGCGGCGATAACCACCGTGAGGAGCGTGTAGAAGATGTGCTCGCCGAGCCGAGTCGGGATCCCGGCGTACCCCGACCAGTTGGCGGGATCCGTGAGCCACGCCCACGTGAGTTCGATGAGGCTCATGCGCGCGCCGCCTTCCGGGGCCCGGCGCCCGCGGCGAGGCGGGCCCACGGCGAGAGGAATCGGCCCACGAGCACGAGCGCGAGGTCCATGACGAGCGCGAGGACGAGGATCGCGACGAGCCCCACGACGATCTCCGTGACGAAGTCCCGCTGGAGGCCCTCGGTGAACAGGATCCCGAGGTTGGGCATGCCCACGAGCGCCGCGACGCTCACGAGCGAGATGTTGCTCACAGAGATCGCCCGCAGGCCCGCAATGAGGACAGGGAGCGAGAGGGGCAGATCGACCTGGAAGTACCGGGTGACGGGCGTGTGCCCGAGCGCCTGCGCGGCGAGGCTCAGCTCTCCGTCCACAGAGTCGAGTGCGTCAAGGGACGAGCGGACCAGGAGCGCGACCGCGTACACCGTCAGGGCCACGATGACGTTGATCGGGTCGAGGATCCTCGTTCCGAGGACCACGGGAAGGATGATGAAGAGCGCGAGCGAGGGCACCGTGTACAGGATCGAGCTCCCGGTCAGGAGCACGGTGCGCCACGCGGGGTGGCGCCGCACGAGTTGCGCGAGGGGGAGGCTGATGACGAGCCCGAGCGCCAGCGGAACCACGGCGAGGATGAGGTGCTGGCCGCCCAGCGAGAGGATCCGGCCGAGGTTCTCGATCGCCCACTCCATCAGCCGGCCTCTTCCCCCGCCTCGGGCGCCGCGCCGCGCGAGGCCCGCTCACGCTGGGCCTGGGCGCGGCGTCGGTCCGCCTGGGCGATGACCGCGGTGGCGCCGACCGTGCCAAGGTAGCGGCCGTCGTCGTCCACGACCACGCCCCGCCCCGAAGGCGAGGACAGCGCCGCGTCTAGCGCAGTGCGCAGGGAGCCGCCCGCCCGGTGGAGGGATCCGCCGCTCATGAGCGAGCCAGGGGCGTTCGGGGATGCCCAGCCCGCGGGGCGCTGGTCGTCGTCGACCACCACGGCCCACTCCTCGAGCCGCACCGAACCCAGCTCCGTGCGCCCGACGCTCGCTGCGCCGTCGACCGCGAGCCCCGCGTCGTCGAAGAAGCCCAGATGCCGGAAGCCGCGGTCGCGGCCCACGAAGCCCGCCACGAAGTCATCTGCCGGAGCCCGCAGTAGCTCCTCCGGCCCGGCCACCTGCGCGAGGCGGCCGCCCACGGCGAACACCGCGATGCGGTCCCCGAGCAGCACGGCCTCGTCGATATCGTGCGTGACGAACACGATCGTCTTGCCGAGGTCCCGCTGGAGCCGCAGGAGCTCTTGCTGGAGCTCGTGCCGCACCACGGGGTCGACGGCGCTGAACGGCTCGTCCATGAGGAGCACCGGCGGGTCCGCGGCGAGCGCGCGGGCCACGCCGACACGCTGCTGCTGGCCGCCCGAGAGCTGGGCAGGAAACCGCGAGGCGAGGGCCTGCGGAAGGCCGACGACGTCGAGCAGCTCCCGCGCGCGGGCCCTCGCCCGGCCGCGCGGCACCCCGTTCAGCCGCGGGACCGTCGCGATGTTGTCCACGACCGTGCGGTGCGGCATGAGCCCCGCGGCCTGCATGACGTAGCCCATCGAGCGGCGCAGCTTCGCGGCAGGAAGCGCCGCGGCGTCCTGGCCGTCCACGGTGATGGTCCCGGACGTCGGCTCGACCATCCGGTTGACCATGCGCAACGACGTCGTCTTCCCACAGCCGGACGGCCCCACGAAGACCGTGATCTGACCCTTCGGCACGCTCAGGCTCAGACGGTCGACGGCGGTCGTCCCGCCGTAGACCTTGCTCACTTCGCGAAACTCGATCATCGCTTCGGTCACGCTGAACCTCGCTGGGGGCAGGCCTGTACTGCTCTGGCTCTGCCGAGCCTACCAGCGATGCCTGACACCGGAACGGGATGGATGCTCTCTGCTTTTCCGGGCCCCACCTGCGAAGACGTCATCGACCCCGTGCGGCGAGATCGATCGTGCCGAACACCGGATCGCGGTCGAGCACGCGAACGTCCTCGATGCCGAGCTCGACGAGCGCGGCGCGGAACCCGTCCTGGAGCCTGCCCACATTCATGCCCAGTCCGCTGCCGAGGATCACGGGACCGTCGATCCCGAGCTGCCGGGCGACCTGAGCGGCCATTTTTGCAAGGTCATGCGCCGCGGATTCGAGCATGAAGGCGGCGCCCGCGTGGCCGGCGTCCGCCGCCTCGACGACGACGCGCGCCTGCTGCGCCCAGTAGCGGCGGCCCGTCGCGGGAGCGTGGAAGTGCGCGATGAGCTCGTTGGGGGCCGAGAGCCCCGTGCTCGTCAGGAGCGCTTCGGTGAGCGCGTCCGGCTCGAGGCCGAGGTTCATGCGGTGGAGGCTGTACCGGACGGCCTCGCGCGCGAGCCAATAGCCGCTCCCCTCGTCCCCGAGCAGATAGCCCCAGCCGCCCGCCCGAGCCTCCTCGCCGTCGTCGTTCGTTCCCCACGCAGCGGAGCCCGTCCCGGCGATGACCGCGACGCCCGTCTGGGCGTGGCCCGCCGCGAGGAGAAGCCGCGAGTCGTGGACCACGGTGATCTCGGCGCTCGGGGCGTGCGGGCGAATGAGCGCGGCGAGGGCGTCGGCGTCGGCCTCGGTGTCGATCCCGCCCGAGCCCACGAACACGCGGGTCGCGTCCCCGCCGTCGAGCGCACCGAAGAGCTCGGCGAGATGCGCCGCCGCCTGCTCAGGCGTGACGTTCTGAACGTTGGCGCTTCCAGCCTCGCGATCGGCCACCACCTCGCCGTCGACGACCTTGATGCCCCGCGTCTTGGTGCCCCCGATGTCGAGGCCGATCATGGCCCCGACCGGGGCGCTCGCTGTGTTCACCCGCACAGCCTACTGGCCGGACCCCGCCGCTGGCCGCCTTGAGTGCTGGCCCCGCGGCCGGCCGCCTAGAGTACTGGGCATGGACACTGGCCTGCCTGGGGAACTGTTCG
>NZ_JBKZWT010000189.1:0-7055 GCF_047759905.1 Sinomonas sp. G460-2
GTCGCCGCCGAAGTCCCACGCACCGTAGAGGCCTAGGTGCACGTGGAGGCTCAGGCCGCCCTCGAAGCGCAGGAACAGCTGCTTCCCGTGCGCCCGGGCGGCCTCGAGGACGCGCCCATCAAGGAGCGCGGCGCCGCCGGCGAAGCGGCCCTGGGGGCTGCTCACGCCGAGGCGCTCCCCCGCGAAGACGTCTCCGAACTGCCGCGCGAGGCGATGGATGGAGTGGCCCTCGGGCACTAGTCGAGGATTTCGCCGGTGGTCTCGTATGTGGCGATCTTGCCGATGCGGCGCACGTGGCGCTCGTCGTGGCTGAAGGGCTCCTCGAGGAAGGCCTCGATGAGCGTCGTGGCCTCCTCGACGCTGTGCTGGCGCCCGCCGACCGCGACGACGTTCGCGTCGTTGTGCTCGCGCGCGAGCCGCGCGGTGTCGAGGTTCCAGGCGAGCGCCGCCCGGACGCCCCGGACCTTGTTGGCCGCGATCTGCTCACCGTTGCCCGAGCCGCCCAGGACGATCCCGAGCGCCGGGACGCCGGCTTCCTGGTCAGCGACCACGGCAAGCGCCGCGCGGAGGCAGAACGCGGGGTAGTCGTCGAGCGGGTCGTAGGCCGTGGGCCCATGGTCAACGACCTCGTAGCCCTGCGCCCCGAGGTGGCTCACGAGATGGGCGCTGAGCTCCATCCCGGCGTGGTCGGTAGCGATGTGGACGCGGGGCTTGGACACGGCAGGGTTCCTCTCGAGGTCTGCGAAGGGGCTGTCTGAAGCCTACTGGGCGGCGGCCCCGCGCAGCACGTCCGCGACGCGCTCGGCGAGGGCCGGGTCCTTGGCCGAGAACACGAAGCGGCTCCCATCGCGGCACAGCACGTCGACGGCCTCTCCGCTCGCCACGAGGGCGGACACGAGCTTCCCGCGGCGGCGATAGCCCCACCCCCCATACGAGCGCGCGACCACGGCGCCGTAGCCGGCCCGGAGCACGTCCGCAGGCCTGATCTTCGCGACGCGGATGAGCCCGCCAAACGCGAGGCGGACCTCGTCGGGGCCCACACTCACGCGGAGCATGAGCATCGAGGCGGCGGCCAGGGAGACGAGCGCGAGCACAAGCGAGAGCCACGGAGAGATGAGCAGCGCGAGGAGCGGGAGGTCGACGCCGAGGACGGCGAGCATGACGAAGACCGAGGGGCGCGCGTGCGCCCAGAACACGAACGTGTTGCGGGCTCGCTCGGGTTCGAGGACGTCGAGCAGGGCTTCCTCGTCCCGCGGGCTCCACTGCTCGTCGGGCTTGAAGATCATGAACATGACGACGGTCAGGGCGACCGTCGCGCCGCTGCCCGAGGCCAAGACAATGGGATCCGGATGGGTGTCCCGCGCGTCCCTCGCGCCGACCTGTCCCATGAGCCCGGCGCCCAGCACGGTCACGAGGAACATCGACATTCCCACGCCGCCGGCCATGAAGATCTTGCGGGACACGGGCGGCCGTCCCTGCAGCCCCGCCTGGAGGCCCAGCAGGACGCCGACCACCGCGACGATTCCGGCCCCCACGCCGAGGTACACGAAGAACGGCACGAACGCACGGCCACCGTCCGCGTCCCAGAGCCACGCGACGGGCTCGGGGACCTGGCCGCGGAACGTGAACGCCGCGATGAAGAAGCCAGCCGCGAGGAGGATCGGGTAGCCGATCGCGAATCGGACCGCCTTGCGGTCCCAACGCCCCTCCGTCTCGCGCATGACTCAACGCTAGCGCAGGCTTTCGCGGGCACGTCACAGCACGGTTGGCACTTGCACGCGTGAGGGAACTGAAACAATAATTTCAAATATGTGCGGCGCGCCACAGCGCCGCGATCGCTAGTGTGCAGGAGGCGCGCATGCCAGGGACGAACCTGACCCGGTCCGAGGCCGTCGAGCGGGCGAAAGCCGTGCTCCGGGTTGAGAGCTACGACGTGGAGCTCGACCTCACGAAGGGCGAGCGGGTCTTTGGCTCCCGCACGAGAGTGGTGTTCGAGGCCGTTCCCGGTTCGCACACGTTCATCGACGCGATCACCGAGTCCGTGCGCTCCGTCACGCTCAACGGCGCGGCCCTCGATCCCGCAGACGTCGCCGACGGCGTCCGCATCCAGCTCCCCGGCCTCGCGGCCCGCAACGAACTCGTCGTCGACGCCGACGCGCGGTACATGAACACGGGCGAGGGGCTGCACCGGTTCGTCGACCCCGTGGACGGCGAGGTGTACCTCTACAGCCAATTCGAGGTGCCGGACTCGCGCCGCGTGTACGCCGTGTTCGAGCAGCCCGACCTCAAGGCCTCGTTCCGCTTCACGGTCACGGCGCCCTCGCACTGGTCGGTGGTCTCCAACTCTCCGACTCCGGAGCCCGCGCAGGCCCCGGTCACGGAGGACGGCTCGGCGCGCTCAGTATGGGAGTTCGCGCCGACCCCGCGAGTCCCGAGCTACGTGACTGCGCTCATCGCGGGTCCGTACCAGGCCGTCCACAGCGAGATGGTGGGCTCCGGCGGCCGCACGATCCCCCTCGGGATCTTCGCGCGCAAGTCGCTCATGCAGTACCTCGATGCGGAGAACATCTTCGACATCACGAAGCGCGGCTTCGCGTTCTTCGAGGAGCAGTTCGGCTGCGAGTACCCATTCGCGAAGTACGACCAGCTCTTCGTCCCCGAGTTCAACGCCGGCGCGATGGAAAACGCCGGCGCGGTGACCATCCTCGAGAGCTACGTGTTCCGGTCCAAGCCCACCCAGGCCACGGTCGAGCGGCGCGCCATCACGGTGCTGCACGAGCTCGCCCACATGTGGTTCGGCGACTACGTGACCATGCGGTGGTGGGACGACCTCTGGCTCAACGAGTCCTTCGCCGAGTTCATGTCCCACCTCGCGGCGGTGCACACCCCCGACTTCGGCCACGCGTGGACCACGTTCGCGTCCGTCGAGAAGTCCTGGGCCTACCGGCAGGACCAGCTCCCCACGACGCACCCGATCTTCGCGGACATCAACGACCTCGCGGACGTCGAGGTCAACTTCGACGGCATCACGTACGCGAAGGGCGCGTCAGTCCTCAAGCAGCTCGTCGCGTGGGTCGGCCAGGAGCAGTTCATGTCCGGCGTGCGCGCCTACTTCGGCAAGCACGCCTGGTCCAACACGGTCCTCGCCGACCTCCTCGCCGAGCTCGAGGCCGCGAGCGGCCGCGACCTCTCGTCGTGGGGTCAGATCTGGCTCGAGACCGCAGGCGTCAACACGCTCGCCCCCGCGATCGAGACGAACGACGACGGCGTCATCACCTCGTTCACGGTGCGGCAGGCCGCCTCGGACGCCCAGCCGACGCTGCGACCGCATCGGCTCGCGATCGGCTTCTACGAGCGCAGCGCCGACGGTCGCCTCGTGCGCACGCGGCGCGAGGAGCTCGACGTCGAAGGGCCGCTCACTGACGTTCCGGCCCTCGTCGGTGCGGTGCGCCCCGCGCTCGTCCTGCTCAACGACGACGACCTCGCGTATGCAAAGGTCCGCCTCGACCCGGCGTCGCTCGCGACCGCGACGGGCGGACTCCGCGACATCGCCGAGAGCCTCCCCCGCGCCCTCGTGTGGGGCTCCGCGTGGGACGGCGCGCGCGACGGCGAGACGCCCGCCCGCGCCTACGTGGAGCTCGTGCTCGCGAACATCGGGGCGGAGACGGATTCCTCCGTGGTCCAGACGCTCCTGCGCCAGCTCGCGACGACGCTCGACTTCTACGTCGCGGCGGGCGCGCAGGCGGAGGTCAAGAGCGCGACCGCGGGCCGGTTGTGGCAGCTTGCCGCGGACGCCGCGCCCGGTTCCGACTCCCAGCTCCAGTTCGTCAAGGCGTTTGCCGGCCTCGCGTCCTCGCCGACGCACCTCGACGCCGTGGCAGCCATCCTCGACGGTAGCCTCGCGGTGCCGGGCCTCGCGGTGGACCAGGACCTCCGATGGGAGCTCGTGTCTTCGCTCGCCGCGGGAGGTCGGATCGACCGCGATCGCGTGGACGAAGAGCTCTCGCGCGACAACACGTCCACCGGTCAGTGCGCCGCAGCCCTCGCGACGGCCGCACTGCCCACCGCCGAGGCCAAGGCCGATGCGTGGCGCCGGATCGTCGAGACTGGAGAACTCTCCAACGCCGTCCAGCAGGCGGCCGTCAACGGCTTCATCCGCGTCCACGACGCGCGGCTCATCGCGCCGTTCGCGGAGAAGTACTTCGAGGCCGTGCCTGGGATCGTCGCGGACCGGACGCACGCGCTCGCCCAGCAGATCGTCGTCGGCCTCTACCCGGCCCGCCAGACGACCGAGGCGACGCTCGAGCGGACGGACGCGTTCATCGCCGCGCTCGGCGAGGACCAGGGCGCCCTGCGCCGCATGATGCTCGAAAACCGGGACGGGGTGGCGCGCGCGCTCCGCGCCCAAGCCGCCGATCGGTAGCGTTGGCACTATGGCCATCGACGAGCACCACTACAGCGTCACCGTCACGTGGACCGGGAACCGGGGCACGGGCACATCGGGGTACCGCGACTACGGTCGGGACCACGACGTCGCCCTGCCCGGGCTCCCCGTCCTGCCCGGCTCCTCCGACCCAACGTTCCGCGGCGACAAGGACCGGTACAACCCCGAGCAGCTGCTCCTCACGGCGCTCTCGCAGTGCCACATGCTGTCCTACCTGCACGTCGCCGTCATGAACGGCGTCGTCGTGACGGCCTACACGGACGCGGCCGAGGGCACGATGCACCTCAACCGCGACGGGAGCGGCGAGTTCACGGAGGTGGTCCTCCGTCCGCGCGTCGAGCTTGCCGACGAGTCCCAGCGCGGGCTCGCCGACAGCCTCCACGAGGAGGCTCACCGCGTGTGCTTCATTGCACGCTCGGTGAACTTTGCGGTACGTCACGAACCGGCTGCGTCTTAGGCGGAGATCCTCGCTAGGGTGGAAGGGCACCCTTAATGCCCCCACCCCCAGCCAAGGAGGCAATTGACTGTGCTGTTTGCACTACAGCCGTCCCTGACCGATGGCGCCGCAGCGTCGACCGCATCCGCGTCGCCCACGCCGTCGGCCACGCCCTCAGCCACTTCGGCCGCTCCGACGCCGTTGAGCGCGGCCGAGCTCAACACGGCCGTCAACACGTTCAACTCGACCCTGCTTCAAGTGGCCATCGTCGTCGGCGTCGGCCTCCTCGTCTGGCTTCTCGCCTCGTTCCTCATCCGCCAAGTCGTCAAGCGGGTCCAGACGGGCACGGCGCTGAGCCAGCGCCGGATCTTCCGCTGGGCCGCCCCCGCCCTCCGCGCCCTCGACTCAGAGCGGCGGGCCCAGCGCGCGCAGACGATCGGCTCGCTCCTCAACTCGGTGGTGATCGTCGTCATCTCGACGATCGTGATCATCTACGTGCTCAAGGCGTTCGGCGTGGACATCGCGCCGCTCCTCACGAGCGTTGGCATCCTCGGCGTCGGGATCGCGTTCGGCGCCCAGCAGCTCATCCGCGACTTCCTCTCCGGAATCTTCCTGACTCTCGAGGACCAGTTCGGCATCGGCGACGTCATCGAGCTCGGCGCGGGCGAGGTGGTCGGGACGGTCGAGAGCGTGGGCCTGCGCATCACGCGTGTCCGCGGCGAGGACGGCGCGATCTGGTACCTCCGCAACGGCGAGATCCTGCGTGTCGGGAACCGTTCACAGGGCTCCTACGTGCCGCCGAGCGCCCCGCAGCCTGAGCCCTCGGACCCAGGCACCGCGGCTCCCGGCCACGCCGGGCCCACAAACCCCGACGCCCAAGGCCAGCGCGCGAGCGAATGATCCCCCGGCTCGGAGGGCGCGCCGAGTGAGCCCGCTCGGCGCGGAAACTAGTGACATGGGCGCAGCATGCAGGAAGGACGGCGACCACAAGTGACGCAGAACGAGGGCCAGGCATCGGCCAGTGAGCCACTCCCGCGGCGGAACCTGCTCAAGGTCAACGACCCGTTTGCCCGGGACGACTACGCGAACACGTTCTACGCGGAGATCGGCGGGCACGAGGCGTTCGTCAAGCTCGTCGACGCCTTCTACGAGGGCGTCGCCGAGGATCCCGTGCTGCGCCCCATGTACCCCGAGGAGGATCTCGGACCGGCCCGGCGCCGGCTCACGATGTTCCTCGAGCAGTACTGGGGCGGCCCCTCCACGTACAGCGCGGAGCGGGGCCACCCGAGGCTGCGCATGCGGCACGTGCCGTTCAAGGTCAACCCCGAGGCGCGCGACCGTTGGCTCCACCACATGCGCGCGGGCGTCGACGCGCTGGGCCTCTCACCCCTGCACGAGGCGACGCTCTGGGACTACCTCGAGCGCGCCGCGCACTCCCTCGTCAACACCTTCGACGACTGACTCACGGCCCCTCGGGGCGCGCCGCGCCACACCCGCCTAGAGAGCGTCGAAGCCCGCGGCCCGCGCCCCCGGAATGCGGCACAGGACGTGTCCGCGCGGCGAGCTGAGCCTGACCCACGCGCCCGATTCGAAGCGTTGCATGGGCACGCCTGGGACCAGGAAGCCGAGCGCCTCGGCGGCGAAGGCGGCTCCGGCCGGGACGCCCTCGACTCCGTCGACGTCCCTCCCCCACACGGCCGCGCGCGCGCCGTCGACCATCGCCTGCCCCGGTTGCTCGGGCACGAGCCCCGCAACCTCGGACATGCCGCTCGCGGCCGCCGCGGCGAGTACCTCAGCGGTCACCTCACCCGACGGCGCCCACGGGCCGCGCGGGGGGCGGATGGCCGCCCAGGAGACGTGAACGGACGACGGCGGGACGTCCAGGAGCGTCGCGTCGTCACCCATGCGGGCCAAGCGGTCGGCGACGGCCGCGAGCGCAACTGTTACGTCGACGTCGGCCGCTCGCGCGAGCCGAATCGTGCGGAGGCCGAGCACGGTGGGCGTGGCCTCCCCCAGCATCCGTGGGCGCAGGACGCATACATACGCCGCGAGCACGGATCCGACCGCCTGGAGGCGCACGGCACCGCCCGCGTCGACGGCGCGGGCCCGGGCCAGAAACGTCCGGAGATCGGCAACGGCCTCGCGGTCGCCGAGGTCGAGGGCGGTCTGGACTTC
>NZ_JBKZWT010000019.1:0-29589 GCF_047759905.1 Sinomonas sp. G460-2
AGGGCCAGCGCGGCCGCCGCCCCGGCGACGACCGTCCATCGCCTTCGCGCGGTGGGAGAGGGCATGGGCGGAGGTCAGGCCTTCTTCGCCGCGTCGCCGAGGAGCGGGAGGAACTTCTCGAGCGCGTAAGGGAGGCTCAGGGGCGATGCGGCGGAGACGGACAGCGTGAGGGTGTTGTCGGTGTCCGCCACGAGCGCGCCGCGCTTGATCGCGGGAATCTGGGAGAGGAGCGGGTCGGCCGTGATCTGGGCCGCCGTCTTGGCCTCGGGGACCCACGTGACGAAGACGTCGGAAGAGAGCTCGTTGGCCTTCTCCGCGCTCCACGGGATGAAGAACGCCTTCGAGTCGGTGGTCTTCTCGGTGACGACCGGCGCGAGCTTCATGCCGAGCTGGCTGAGGAAGCGGGGCCGGTTGTCGGCGGCGGTGTAGATGTTGACGCCGTCCGCCTTGGCCGGCTCGAGGTTGCCGTAGATGAACGTCTTGCCAGCCAGCGGGTATTTGGCCGCGGACTCCTTGATCCGATTCTCGAGGTTCGTGACGAGCTTCTCCGCCTCGGCGCTCTTGCCGAGGGCCTGGCCGATGAGGCGCGTGGACTCCTGCCACGGGGTGCCGTAGGCGAGCTCGGGGAACGCGACGACCGGCGCGATCTTGGAGAGCTTGTCGTAGTCCTCCTTCTTGAGACCCGAGTAGGCGGCGAGGATCACGTCCGGCGCGGCCTTCGCGATCTCGGTGACATTGACGCCGTCGGCCTCGGAGAACTGGGCGGGCGCCTTCGCGCTGCCCCACGACGCGCCGAGTGCGGCGAGCTTCGCGTCCTTCCAGGGGGTGGAGCCGCTGGCGTTGCCGCCCCATTCGTTCTTCGGCACCGCGACGGGCACGACGCCGAGGGCCAGCGCGACGTCGTCGTTGACCCAGGAGACCGTCGCGACGCGCGTTGGCTGCTTCGCGATAGTCGTCTCGCCATAGGCGTGCTTGACGGTCACCGGGAAGCTGGCCGCGCCGCCAGCCGACGGCGACGCCGCGTCGGCGCCGCCCGTCGAGGGGCCGGTGGAGCAGGCGGCGGCCGTGAGCGTGAGGGCTGCGGCTCCCGTGAGGCCGAAGAGGGTGCGGCGCGACAGAAGGGGGGACTGCACGGAGAGGCTCCTAAGCTAGGCGGACCTCAGTAAGGCTAGGCTAACTTCGGCGATTTACGCAAAGTGAATCTTTCCTAATTGAGCCTGCCTCGTGGGCGGGACCGCCGTGACTGGCGTGCCGGGCTATCGGGAGCCGGCACGCGGTCGATTCGATCTGTGACGCGGCGTGGTCGTATATGACGACTGCAGTTGAGCTGTTTGAGGTCGTGTCAAAGAGGTTTGCACGGTCGTTTGCGAAACCTCTTGTGCAGATCGCATCGGGCGGCTTACTGTGCAGCCATCACCTGCTGTTGACGGTGTGTCAGCCTGTGGCGCACGGTCGCTTCGCACCTGTTGGGGGTTCTCTGTGGGGTTGTTCCGTGGCGTTTCTGCGCGCCCTTTTTCGGTCCTGCTCGTCGCCGTCTTGCTGAGTTCGGCGGGCCTTGTGTCGGCTAGCGGGCCGGTGCATGCGGCGGGGCCCGTCCGCCCTGATGGCACGATTCGAAAGGTTCACGTTGGATGACCATGCCCGAGTCGGCTAGAACGCTGACAGAAGACCTCCTTGCTCGAGCAGCAGAAGACTGGGTCTCGGCCGCCGAGGTCATCGATCTCGTGCGAAGGTCGGGAGCTACGGATCCCGAGACGCTTAGAGACCTCTCTATGGGCCTTGTATCCAGACTGCTGCTTCAGGGTCTAATTGTGGCAGGGGACCTTGATGGTCAGTCCCATGTCCCCTGGCCTTGCTCGCCGCTGGATTCCATTGGCCGGATCATCACGGCCTGGGCTGCAAAGCGCGACCCCTTCGTCATGCCTGGTGAGGTTGTCTGGATCAACACAACACCAGCGGGGCAGAGGATCGGCGAAGCGATCTGGCGACGCGAGGAGCCATAGAGCATCTGGCAGCACATGTCTCGTCGCGGTCGAGATCTGTTAGCCGGGAGGACCGGGACGTTTGAACGACCCGTGGCACGGCGAAGCATTGCTCCCGGCGGACGGATATGCCCAGTTCGAAGATGAGGGACGGCGTCGAACACAGGTGGACCGATGAGAACGGCGAGAAGATCCGTCTAAGGGTTCACGGACCGGTGTCGATGTCAACTCCATTCAGGACCGGTGTCGATGTCAACTCCATTCAGGACCGGTGTGACGGGTGCTTACTTGCGGGGTTTTGAGCCGGTGTGCTCGTCTGGGTTGAGCCGCCGGTCTCGTCGTGGTGAGCCATCTTGCTCGTCGGGACTGGGCCGGGGTGCTTGGGTGGTGAGCCACCCCGTTGACGAGCCAGGAGGCGTCGGGCTGGTCGTCGACACGTTAGGCGGTCAATCGACGGATGTTGGATAGATCTAGCTGAGTCGGGCTGGCACAGGCTGGGCTTCGTGATTTGAGTGCGGATGTTCCAGATACCGGCGGCGCTGCCGGTGAGGGCCACCACCCCAAGGGCCCCGATGGCAGTGATGAATTCCGTCATCGCCGAGCCGGGAACGTGCCCGCCGGCCGCCTCGGACGACTGCATATCCCGGATCCACCCGACGGCCCCGTCGATCCGGGTGCCGTAAGGGGATCGCACCGACGCCTTCCAAGGGCGGGGCTTGCGCCGTCGCTATTCAGCGTTACTATGTAGTGGTAGTCAATAACACTGAGTAGCTCAAGGAGGTGTTCGTGGGCAGGCAGATGACCGAGATGCTCAAGGGCACGCTGGAGGGCATCGTCCTCGCCATCCTGTCCGTGCGTGCGGCCTACGGCTACGAGATCACGGCGCGGTTGCGGGACGAGGGCTTCTCCGAGATTGCCGAGGGCACGATCTACGCGCTCCTAGTGCGGATCGAGCAGAAGGGCTTCGTGGACGTGGAGAAGATCCCGTCCGAGAAGGGGCCGCCACGCAAGGTCTACTCGCTCAACACACAGGGTCGGGAGTACCTCGACGAGTTCTGGACAACTTGGGGCTTTCTTGCCGATCGACTCGGCCAGCTCCGCGAAGAAGGAGGCAAGTGAAATGGCAGCCAAATGGATCGAGCTGGTCACGGGATCGCTCGAGCAGAAGAAGCAGTACAAGCAGTACAAGCGGCGCATCGAGACGCTTCCCGAGCCCTACGGCTCCGCCGCGAAGGCCCTCCAGCGGTACCTCATGTACTACGGAGGAATCACCACGGACGGCGACACCACGCTCAAGATGTTCGGTGACTTCGCCGATCTCTGGGAGCGCGCCGCGGCCGACGGCACGCCGGTGCGCGCGATTGTCGGCGAGGATCCTGTCGAGTTCGCCGAGACGTTCGCCGAGGCCTACTCCGGCACACGGTGGATCGACAAGGAGCGCGCCCGCCTGACC
Source organism: Sinomonas sp. G460-2 (assembly GCF_047759905.1). Taxonomy (NCBI): domain Bacteria; kingdom Bacillati; phylum Actinomycetota; class Actinomycetes; order Micrococcales; family Micrococcaceae; genus Sinomonas; species Sinomonas sp. G460-2. The sequence continues at coordinate 3,436 of NZ_JBKZWT010000019.1, forward strand.
AAGGCGATCGAGGATGCGGAGCAAGGAGAGCAGAAATGAGCACGGCGATCCATGTGCAGGGCCTCGAGAAGTCGTACAAGAAGCTCGAAGTGCTCCGCGGCGTCGACTTCGACGTTAAGCGGGGCAGCATCTTCGCGCTGCTCGGCTCGAACGGCGCCGGCAAGACCACGGTCGTGAAGATCCTGTCGACCTTGCTCAAGGCCGATGCCGGGACGGCGAGCGTCAACGGCTTCGACGTCGCGACCCAGCCCGCGGAGGTCCGGGAGTCGATCAGTCTCACGGGCCAGTTCGCGGCCGTCGACGAGATCCTGAGCGGGCGGGAGAACCTCGTGCTCGTCGCCCAGCTGCGGCACCTCAAGAACCCTGGCGCGATCGCGGACGGCCTGCTCGCTCGCTTCTCGCTGACCGACGCAGGCTCGCGGAAGGTGGCCACGTACTCGGGCGGCATGCGGCGGCGGCTCGACATCGCGATGAGCCTCATCGGCAATCCGCCGCTCATCTTCCTCGACGAGCCGACCACGGGCCTCGACCCCCAGGCGCGCCTCGAGGTCTGGCAGGCCGTCAGGGAACTCGCCCACCAGGGCACCACGGTGCTCCTCACCACGCAGTACCTGGACGAGGCCGAACAACTCGCCGACCGGATCGCCATCCTCCACGGAGGCCGGATCATCGTGAACGGCACCCTCGCCGAGCTCAAGCAGCTGCTTCCGCCCGCCGAGGTCGAATACGTCGAGAAGCAGCCGACACTCGAGGACGTCTTCCTCGCGATCGTCGGCGTCGAGTAAAGGAAGAACCGATGGCCAAGCACTTCTTCGGCGACACCGCCGTTCTGCTGGGGCGGTCCCTGCGCCACATCGGGCGCAGCATGGACACCATCATCACGACCGCGATCATGCCGATCGCCTTCATGCTCCTGTTCGTCTACGTGTTCGGGGGCGCGATCAACTCCGGCTCGGACTCGTACGTGAGCTACCTGCTGCCCGGCATCCTGCTCATCACGATCGCCTCGGGCATCTCCTACACCGCGTACCGGCTCTTCCTCGACATGAAGAGCGGCATCTTCGAGCGGTTCCAGTCCATGCCGATCGCGCGTTCCTCCGTGCTGTGGGCGCACGTGCTGACCTCGCTCGTGGCCAACATGATCTCCCTCGTCGTCGTGGTGCTCGTCGCCCTCCTCATGGGCTTCCGCTCCGGGGCCGGGCTGCTCGCGTGGCTCGCGGTCGCCGGCATCCTGGTCCTGTTCACCCTCGCGCTGACGTGGATCGCCGTGATCCCGGGCCTCACGGCCAAGACGGTCGACGGCGCGAGCGCCTTCTCCTACCCGCTCCTCTTCCTGCCGTTCATCAGCTCGGCGTTCGTGCCCACCGCCACGATGCCCGGCCCCGTGCGGGCCTTCGCCGAGAACCAGCCGGTGACGTCGATCGTGAACGCCATCCGTGACCTCTTCACGGGCCAGCCCGTGGGCGCGGACATCTGGACCGCCCTGGCCTGGTGCGTCGGCATCCTGATCGTGGCGTACTTCTTCGCCATGGCAACCTACCGCCGGAAGATCTCCTAGCGGCTCCACCGCTGCGGCGGGGCGAACGACGACGGCGGGCGGCGCCGTCGTCGTTCGCTGCGTTCTCGAGGGGGTTCCCTCAGCGGCGCGCGCCTCAGGCGCCGTGCGGCTTCTGGGAGGCGGCCGCCTTCGGGTCCAGATCCGCGAGGGTGAGCTGGATCGCCGGGTTTCGGGGGAGCGGGCGGCTGGACCCGACGTGAAGATCGGGGCCCACATGGAGCAGCTCGCCGGGGTCCAGGAGCCGCCAGCGCGGGTCGTTGTCCATGCGTTCGGTGGCGACGAGCACGTGCTCGGCGACGTCGTCGCTGTGAACCGTGATGCGCTGGCTTCGCGCCTCGAGACGACGCGCCGTGGGGTCGGCGGGGCCTTGGTCTTCGCGCACGAAGAGCTCGTGAGTCTCCGGGTAGCGAAGCGCCCACACGTCCGTCGCCGTCGTGATGATGAAGTTCAGGCTGAACACGGGAAGCCGCTCGGCGATCCACGAGACCGCGTTGACGATGCCAGCCTCAAGATCGCCACCGGCGATGCGGGCCTCGGCGGTGATAAGCGCGAAGAGGCGCTCGCTGTCGGTCTCGCCCCGCACGAGGCCTGCTGTGCCGAGGTCCTCGAGCCGCCTCTCGAGGGTGGCGAGCCCGCCGAAGGCCCCGTTGTGCGCGAAGAGCCTGCCGGACTGCTCGAAGGGATGCGTGTTGACGAACGTGTGCGCCCCCGCGCTCGCGTAGCGCACGTGGGCTATGAACGTGGTGCTCTCGAGGTCCCGAGCCTCTCGGGCGAACGCGCGGTCCTCCCAGGCCGCGATGGCCTGCTTCTCCACTTTCGGCCGGCCCTGAGCCGTGAAGGTGCCGATGCCGGTCCCGTCGGGCTCCCTGCGGCTCTGCTCCCTGAGGCTGTCCGGCGCGTCAAGCAGCCAAAAGGTTGCCCTCGCTCGAGTTCGACCTGCGTGCAATGCGAACAGGCGGCACATAGCCCAACCCTACAACTGGGCGCCCGCCGAACCGCGGGGACAATACCTCATCGTTCTACCCCTGTCCAGTGATGACGAGCGATCAAATCTAGTTCGCATCAGCAACTAGACAGTTGCCGCAAGTAATCATACAGTCTGCTTTGAGAACGGTCAGATGTGCCTCGCACCCCGCGCATCTGGAAGTCCTGGTCTCGGTTGGATCTCTTGTTCGGGAGAGGTTCCGATGAATTGCTGCCTCCATCGATTTGGGGCGAATTTATCAAATGAGTCCGCCGCTTCTCCATTTCGTCGCGCCTGCGGGAATTTTACGTAGAAACCAGCCGCGAAATATTTTGGACAAATGCTTGCCCAATATCGGCCCGTCACCCTACGCTCCCAGTGGACTCTCGATCGTTTTCGGGGAACGTTTATCGGAGGGCGATAATGGAAAATTCGTCGGGCGATCACTCGCACCGCAATTCTGGTCACAAGGTTTCGAGGACCACTCGGGGTCGGCGCAGGAAGGGGCCCCGAGGGCTGTTCCGGCGAATTACCGCCGTCGCCGCGGCGCTCACGCTGTTCCTCGCGGGTGCGGCCGCCGGGGCACAAGCAGCCCCCGGCGATGCGTCGGCGTCGAACGCTCAGTTCCTCAGCGGAACCCTGCTGACGAGCGCCGGGACGCTCAACTCGATCGCGACCCTCAACGGTGCGTCGGCCGCCAATCCCGGGAACCCGACGCCAGTCATCAACAACGCCCCGCTCTCCGTCACGGCCCTCAACGCCGTCACCCTCAACGCGGGCGCGGGCATCCCGTTGTTCGGGAACACGGGACTCATCAACCTCGGCGCCGTGAATCAGTACGCGGCGGCGTTCAACAGCGGCGTGTCCAACGCGGCGTCCGGCGCCGTGGGGAACACCGGCGCCGTGTCGGTCAACGGCACGGGAGCCTTCCCCGCGAACGCGTCGATCAACCTCGCCCCGCTCCTCTCGGCGGTCGGCGGAAGCTCCGTCTTCGACGCCGCTCAGATCAACCTCGGGACCGTCACGGGCGTCGCCGCGCTGACAGCGCCAGGTCCGCCGGCGACGTCGTGCACCAACTTGTCCGCTCCGGTGAATTGCCGCGATTACAACATTGCGAGCGCGACGCTGAACCTCCACTCGGCCGCCGTCGGGAATCTCACGGGACAGCTCAACACGGCAGTCAACGGGCCGGTCTCGACGCTGACGAACACCGCCACGACCCAGCTGACCACCGCGGTGACGAACGCGGTCAACGCGGCGCTCGCGCCGATCGCAGGCCTCGGCGTCACGCAGAACGTGACGGTCAATCTCGGCATCAACGTTCCCGGGGCACTCGCTCCGGTCCTCGCGACTCCGATCACGCAGAACGGCGTCACGCTCAACCCGTCGACCGGCACGATCACGGTTGACCTCGCGCAGGTCACGGGAGCCCTCAACGGGCGCGCACCCAACTCGAATGTGCTCGACGCCTCGACGATCAACATCATCTCCAACACGCTGTTCGGGCCTACAGGGATCCTCAACACACTGCAGACCAACATCGACAACGCGGTGACCGCGGCCGTGAACAACGCCACGGTGACGGTCTCTGACTCGGTGGCCCTTCGGGCGCCGATCACCGGCACATCGCTCGGCACGCTGGGGGTGACCGTCGGCGGACCGACCACGACCCTGGGAAGCCTCGCGGCGGGCACGGCTCCTCCCGTGACGCTCAACACGAGCGCGCTCAATGACCCCACCGGCATCCTCAATCCGGTCCTCGGCACCCTCGCGAACACCGTTTCGACAACGCTCGCCGGCACGCTCCCGGGCCTCCTGACGCCGACGATCACCAACGGGATCACGGCGATCGACGCCGCGGTGAACCCGCTCATCCAGGGCCTCGCGACCACGCTTCAGCCGGCTCTGACGGCCATCGGCAGCCTCGCCCAGGTCACGCTCAACGTTCAGGAGCCCGGGACCAGCGGCTACACCTACAAGGAAGTCGCCGCGCGGGTCAGCCTGATCGGTGCGAACCTCGGAACGGTCGATCTCGGCATGGCCCAGGTTGGGCCCAACGTGCTGGCGCCAGTGGTTCCCGGCGCACTGACGCTCACCCCGAACCAGGGGCCGGTGGCCGGCGGGCAGACGGTGACCATCACGGGAACGGGACTGGCCGGGGCGACGTCGGCGCAGTTCGGCGGGACGACGCTCACACCCGGAACCGTGGCGGATGCCACGCACTTCGTGGCGAACCCCGACGGGTCGATCACCGTGTCCACCCCGGCGGCCGCGGCCGGGCCCGTGAACGTGACCGTCACGACCCCGGGCGGGACGAGCCCGGCCGGGACGTACACGTACGTGGCCGCTCCCGGCGCGCTCACACTCGCGCCGAACCAGGGCCCGCTCGCGGGCGGCCAGACGGTGACCATCACGGGCACCGGCCTCTCGGGGGCGACGTCGGTGCAGTTCGGCGGGACGACGCTCACGCCCGGAACTGTTGCCGACGCGACCCACTTCGTGGCGAACCCTGACGGGTCGATCACGGTGTCCACGCCGGCGGCCGCGGCGGCCGGGCCCGTGAACGTGACCGTCACGACGCCCGGCGGGACGAGCCCCGCGGGGACGTACACCTACCTCCCCGTGCCCGGTGCGCTGACGCTGTCCCCGAACCAGGGCCCGCTCGCGGGCGGCCAGACGCTGACCATCACGGGTACCGGTCTCGCGGGGGCGACGTCGGTGCAGTTCGGCGGGACGACGCTCACGCCGGGCACGGTGGCGGACGCGACGCATTTCGTGGCGAACCCTGACGGGTCGATCACGGTGTCCACGCCGGCGGCTGCGGCTGCCGGTCCCGTGAACGTGACCGTCACGACGCCCGGCGGGACGAGCCCCGCGGGGACGTACACCTACCTCCCCGTGCCCGGTGCGCTGACGCTGTCCCCGAACCAGGGCCCGCTCGCGGGCGGCCAGACGGTGACCATCACGGGTACCGGTCTCGCGGGGGCGACGGCCGTGCAGTTCGGCGGGACGACGCTCACGCCTGGAACTGTTGCCGACGCGACGCATTTCGTGGCGAATCCTAACGGGTCGATCACGGTGTCCACGCCGGCGGCGGCTGCTGCCGGTCCCGTGAACGTGACCGTCACGACGCCCGGCGGGACGAGCCCGGCGGGGACGTACACCTACGTGGCCGCGCCGGGTGCGCTCACTCTCACGCCGAACCAGGGCCCGCTAGCGGGCGGTCAGACGGTGACCATCACGGGCACGGGCCTCGCGGGGGCGACGTCGGTGCAGTTCGGCGGGATGACGCTCACGCCGGGCACGGTGGCGGACGCGACGCATTTCGTGGCGAACCCTGACGGGTCGATCACGGTGTCCACCCCGGCAGGTGTCGCGGGTCCGGTGAACGTCACGGTCGCGACACCGGGCGGGGCTAGCCCAGCTGCTCCGTATACCTACGTGGCGGCTCCCGGCGCGCTCACGCTGTCCCCGAACCAGGGACCGACCGCTGGCGGCCAGACCGTCACGATCACCGGCCCGAACCTCGCGGGGGCGACGTCGGTGCAGTTCGGCGGGACGACGCTGACACCGGGCACGGTGGCGGACGCGGCGCACTTCGTGGCGAACCCCGACGGGTCGATCACGGTCTCCACCCCGGCGGCTACCGCCCCGGGGCCGGTAAACGTGACCGTTACGACGCCCAGCGGAACCAGCCCGGCGTCGTCGTACGCGTACCTCGCCGCACCTGGCGCGCTGACTCTCTCCCCGAATCAGGGTCCGCTCGCGGGCGGGCAGACGGTCACCCTGACGGGCACCGGCCTGGCCGGGGCGACGTCGGTGCAGTTCGGCGGCACGACGCTGACTCCGGGCACGGTGGCGGACGCGACGCACTTTGTAGTCAACCCGGACGGATCGATCTCGCTCATCACCCCTGCGGCCGCGGCCGCAGGTCCGGTGGACGTCACGGTCACGACGCCGAGCGGAACCAGCCCCGTGGCGGTCTACACGTACGCAGCGGCCCTCGCGGTGACTGGCCAGTCCGGCCCGGCCGCGGATCAGGGCAGTGATCGCGGGCTCAACATTCAGACTGCGGTCGGCAAGCAGATGGGCAGCATCCTGACCAGCGGCGCACTGTTCGTCCTGGGCGGCCTGACGCTGGCAGGATTCGTGTACTACGTGAGCGTGCGTCGCTCGCGCCGGCACTGACCGACGCGATGAAGAGGGGTGCGGCCGTCGTGGAGAACTCAGCTCTGGCTGAGATGCCCGGCGGCCGCGGCCTGCGGCGGGTACTCGCGAGCATTCTGGCCGTCGCGCTGTTCATCGGGGTCAGCCTCACGATGGCCCAGTCCGCCGGACCGGACACATCCGCTCAGGGCGTCCAAGCCGCCCCGGGCGTGTCCGCCCTGACAGTGCCGCTGCCGGCCGCCTCGCCGGTGCCTGCCGCCGCGCCCGTTCGGCTCGTCTACTCGAGTCTGGGCGTCGACATGCCAATCCAGCCGCTCACCCCGACGCCGGAGGAACTGGCTCAGCGGACGCTGGACCCGCCCCTGACCAAGGATGCCTACTGGCTCAGCAATTATGGCCGCCCAGGCACGGGATCCACGGATTCGACCTTCATCATTAGCCACCGCTGGATCGGCGAGGACGCCCCGTTCAACCGCATCGGCAGCGGGGCAAGGCCCGGCGATCACTTTTTCGTGCAGACCGGGGCTGGCACCTTGGAATATGCCGTCGAGTCGGTCAGAGATTACGACAAGGCCACACTCTTCGATTCCGCTATCTGGGCTATTGTCCCGAACAGGATTGTGATGATTACCTGTGACTTCAACGACCCGTGGGGGAAAAACACGGTCGTCATCGCTGGGCCGGTTCGAAAATAGTCTCGGAAATACCACTTTTGCAGAGTCGAATTTTACGCACAATTTACATGCACAATTCGAAGGGCTGGCAAAGAGATCATGGAATGCCCCAAGCGCTGGGAAGCGGGCGAGCCAATCTCCCTCGCTTTCGGACCCCCACTTAAGGTCGTCTCGCTGCGACCCCATGCCGTCTTGACGGCGCCGGTCACCGCGGGCGGAGCCACGGCCCGGGGCACCCGTCCAGGGAGCCTCCACGCCGGAGCCGAGACCCTGCGCGATCAGGTCCTCGAGATCATCCACGAGGTGCTCGGCCATCCCGATCTGGGTGAGGAGACCCGCGCGGAGCTCGTGGAGCTCATGCGGCGGAACGAGGACGAGCCGGAGCGCGCGCTCCTCGAACACCTCCGCAGACACCGCTCCGGTGCGTGAGACTCGATCGGAGCCCGTCCACGGCGCGGAGGTTTGAGGACCCAGGAGGCGGGTAAACCCCTGATGAGGCGTCGCCGGCTAACTGGGGAGCCGGCACGGTGAGACGCCTCTTCATGGGTGGTTCTGGTGAGATGGCGGGTCCGCAGCGTGGGCCCGCCATCGGACGTCTATACGGAATTAAACGCGACGGGGGCCCCAGCGGGGCCCCCTTCGGTCTGCAAAGCGCTAGAGGCACTCATTGATCTGGAGGGTGCCGCCTCGGGCGATGAACGGGTGCCCGCTCAGGATCTCGCGCGCCGCCTCCTCCGAGGCCGCCTCGATGATCGTGTACCCGGAGAAGTCCGCGCGGGGCGCGGGATCCCCGGTGCTGACCTCGCCGAGGTAGTTCACCGGCGAGCCCGGGTCGGTCACGGCGCTGCCGACCGTCTGCAGCCAGGCTCCGAACGCCGCGCGGGCGGCCTCCATCTGCGCGGGGTCGGGGTGACCCATGCCGCTGTACGTGATCAGGTATTTCGCCATATCGATCTACTCCTGGTGTCGATGTCGGTTCAGGGGCTAGTCCGCTAGACGATTGGCCTGGGACGGACCCCGCCCACTCGCACGAGGCTACCGGCGCCGGAGGGTTCGTGAAAGCGCGAGGCGAGCTACCGCCGTCGTCCGCTCCACTCAAGCAGCCGCTCGCGAGGCCACGTCGTCACGATCCGTTCCGCCGGGATCCCGTTGGCCTCGGCGCGCGCCGCGCCGTACTGGAGAAAGTCGAGCTGGCCGGGCGCGTGCGCGTCGGAGTCGATGCTGAACAGGCAGCCCGCGTCGAGGGCCAGCTGAATGAGCCCGTCGGGCGGGTCCTGGCGCTCGGGGCGCGAGTTGACCTCGACCGCCACCTGATTCTCGGCGCAGGCCGCGAAGACCCGCGCCGCGTCGAAAGTCGATTCAGGCCGCGTCCCGCGCGAGCCCGTCACGAGCCGCCCGGTGCAGTGCCCGAGCACGTCGGTGTGCGGATCTTCGATCGCGCGGAGCATGCGCCGGGTCATGGCCCGCTCTTCGGAGCGCAGCTTCGAGTGCACGCTCGCGACGACGACGTCGAGCTGGCTCAGCAGCTCGGCCTCCTGGTCGAGCGTGCCGTCCTCGAGGATGTCCACCTCGATCCCGGCGAGCAGGCGAAAGCGTTCGTCCGCCGGGCGCGAGCCGTTGTACGCGTCGACGAGGTCCACCTGCTCGGCGAGCCGCTCGGCGGAGAGCCCGTTGGCCACGGTGAGATTCGGGGAGTGGTCGGTGACGGCGAGGTAGTCGCGGCCCAAAAGGCGCGCGGCCTGCGCCATCTCCTCGAGGGGAGCGCCGCCGTCGGACGATGAGGTGTGGCTGTGGAGGTCGCCGCGGAGCAGCGCGTGCAGCGCGCGCCCGCCCTCCGCGAGCGGCTCCTCGCCGCGATCCCGCAGCGACTGGAGGTAGCCCGGGACCTGCCCGTCGATGGCCTGCTGGATCACCTCGAACGTTCGCGCGCCGATGCCCGGCGTGCGCTTGAGCCCGCCGTCGCGGACGCGCGCCGCGAGATCGTCCGCCGGGATCCCGGCGATCGCCTCGGCGGCGTGACGGAAGGCCTTCACCTTGAAGTTTGGGGCTAGCTCGCGCTCGAGCCGGAACGCGATCTCGCGGAGCGCATCGATGGGATCCATGCTCACCTTGCCGCGGACGACGGCGGCGCCGGCCTCACGCCTGGACCCCGCCTACCGCTCACTGGCCGTCTCCGGGGTGCTTGGGCGGGATGGGAATCACCGGGAATGAGGGCAGGGAGGGCAGCGCCGGCACGGCCGGCACCGCGGCTGGGGCTGGCACTGGGGCCGGGGCCGGTCCTGGCGCGTTGACGAGGCTCGGCGGCGGCGCGTCGAACGGTCCGTGATCGTAGAGGCCCAGGACCTTCTGCATGTAGTACGCCCACTGCGGGCCCGCGAGGTACGCGCCGTCGATCACCGGCCAGAACTTGCCGTTGACCAGGACGTTCCGGCCGAGGTGATCTTCAGGGTTGCCGAGCGCCTCGCCGAAGTAGGACGCGGTGGAGAGCCCCTTCGTGTAGCCGATCAGCCACGTCTCGCTGTTGTACTCGTTCGTGCCCGTCTTGGCGGCGTCCGGGACGCCCAGCTTGATGGTCTGGCCGCTGTTGTCCTTGATGTTGTACCCGGAGCCCTTCGTGAGCACGTCCTGGAGGACGCTCGTCACAGCCTTCGCGACGTCGGGCTTGATCGCGTTCGCTTGGCACTGCTGCGCCTGCCCGCCGATCCGCTTGCCCTGTGAGTCGGTCACGTCCGTGATAGCGATCGGCGTGCAGTACGTGCCGTTGCTCGCGAACGTGGCGTATTCGCTGGCGAGGCTCAGCGGCGCAATGTTCGGCCCGCCGAGCAGGTTGCCGAGCGTGGACATATCGACCTTCTTGCCGTGGCCCTCGCCGTCGTGGAGGCCCAGCGCATCCGCGGCACGCTGGATGTCGCAGAAGTCGTTGAGGCCCGCGGCCGAGGCGAACGTCGCCGTGTTGATCGACTGGTAGACGCCCTCGCGGACGGTCATCTGCCGGTACCACTGGGGCTCGTCGTTCAGGAGGTCGTCGCTGGCGCCGAGGCCCGCTGCCTTCTCGGCCGAGTCGTACGCGCCGACTACATGGGCGCACGTGTCTCTCCACGGATAGTTGAGCGGGTACACGCGCTTGCTCGCGTCAACCTTCTGGTCGGTCGGTTTGCCCTCGTTCAACCACGCCGTGAGGGTCACGGGTTTCATCGCCGAGCCGGGCTGCATCCCGCCCGCGCCGCCCAGCGCGTTCCCGCTCGCGTCCGTTCTGTCGACGTTGAAGTTGTAGGCCGTGACGAAGTTCGAGCCCTGGCCCGGAAGCATGCGGGTGTTCTGCGCCATCGAGAGAATGCGCCCCGTGCCGGGCTGGACCGTGACGAGCGACGTGCCCCACTTGTCCGGGTTCGCGCCTGCCGTCGCGTCGACCTGAGCCTGGGCTGGACCCTGGAGCCGCGGATCGAGGGTCGTCTTGATGGTCAGGCCTTCACGCTGGAGCTTCCGAACCCGCTCGTCGACCGTATTGCCGTACGCTGGGTCGTCCTCGAGCTGATGCAGGACGTAGTCGCAGAAGTACTGCGCCTGGGACGCGTAGGCGCACCCCTGTTTGGGTGGATTCACCTTGAGCTGGAGCGGGGTCGCGACGGCGGCGTCGTGGTCCTTCTGGTTGATGTACCCGTGCTTGAGCATCGCGTCGAGCACGAGGTTGCGCCGTAGAACCGAGAGGTCCGCGTGGGCCGTGGGGTCGTAGAGCGACGGCCCGTTGACGATCCCCGCGAGGAGCGCGGCCTGCGGGAGCGTGAGGTCCTTCGCGTCCACCGAGAAGAAGTACTGGCTCGCGGCCTCGATGCCGTAGGCATTCGAGTTGAAGAAGACGAGGTTGAGATAGCCCTGCAGGATCTGGTCCTTCGAGAACTGCTGCTCGAGCCCGATCGCGAGCTTCATCTCGCGCAGTTTGTCGCCGAGAGTCTTCTGGGAATCGAGGGCCACGGAGGAGTCCTCGCCCTGCGCCACCTCGTTCTCCCGCAGCACGTTCGCGACGTACTGCTGGGTCAGCGTCGACGCGCCCTGCCGATCGCCGCGGGCGTTCGCGAGGACCGCCCGGAGGATGCCGGTCGTGTCGACGCCGCCGTGCTCGTAGAACCTGTAGTCCTCGATCGCGACGATCGCGTTCTTGAGATGGGGAGAGACCTGGTCGAGGGGGATCGGCGTGCGGTTCTCGGTGAACAGCGACGCGATCGGTGAACCGTCGGACGCGACGATCCGCGTGACGAGGCTTGGAGGGTCGACTTTGAGTTGGGTCGGGAGACTGTCGAAGAACTGCACCGAGCCGTACGCTGCGCCGCCGGTTACCGCTGCCGCGGGCAGCATAAGGCCCGCCGCGAGCACTCCGCAGAGGGCGCTGACGCCAAGGAAGCTGATGATCAACCCGAGCGCTCTGGCCACCACGTGCAAGACATGGGCCATGAACCGCATTATAGGAGGCCAACCATCGGCGGGTCTGGAAACCGGACGGGGTGAGGCGAGCCTTCAGAGACGCCCGAAGGGGCTTTGGGCCCCGGCGGAAGCCGCTGCCGTCGCCTATGATCACCCTGATTGCCCTCGGCAACGGGTCGGGGGCGTCGCCGAGAGCGGGGGAACGCGTGAGCGGTGCGAATGGGGGATGGCCCGCAGCCGTCCAAGGATCGGGCGTGCCGGCCCAGGGCTGGTATCCGGCCCCGGACCGCCCGGGGCAGGTCCGGTGGTGGGACGGCCGGATGTGGACGCCGTACTACCAGCCGATGTACCGCCCGTCGGTGATGATCGGGCGCCCGCCGCTCCGCGCCGGGGCTGCAATCTACCGCTGGACGATCTGGCTCGTCGCGTTCCTGCCCTACACGAGCCTCTTGCTCGAGCTTGCATGGAACCCGACGTTCCGCTACCGGACGGTCACGAGCGGCCGAAGCCAGGTTCGGATCCTCGACGCGACCTCCGTCTTCACGCCCCTCTACTTCGCGATCTTCGTCTCCGCCATTCTGGCGTATGGGCTGGTCATCTGGTTCGCCTATCTCGACACGAAGCGACTCGAGGCCGAAGGTGTGGTCCGTCCGTTCCACTGGGCCTGGGCGTTCCTCTCGCCGATCGTCTACGTGATTGGCCGATCCGTCATTGTCCACCAGGTCGCGCGGCCCAGAGGCCTGGCTCCGGTGTGGGCGCTCATGGCCGCCTTCGTGATCAGCTACGGCCTCGCGACGATCAAGATGGTCAGCCTGTTCTCCACGATGGCCCCGTCGATCTCCACCTGAGCGGGACCGACCGGCAGGCTCAGAGAAGCTCGGCGCCCGGCAGGTTCAGCCTGCCGATGAGCCGGAGCCGGAGATCGTCGCGGTAGGCCGCGCCCTGCGGGTCGATGCGTTCCATGGCATCGGCGAGGAGCGTCGCGAGCTCGCGATCGGCCTCGGGATCCGCGGCGGCGGGGGCTTCGACTGGCTCGGTGTGCAGCGCGAGGGCATCCCCGACCTGGAGGGCGTGAAGCTCGAAGGCTCCGAGCGGAGCGATCGCCTGCGCCATGAGCACGGCGCGGGCCACGACGGGTGGGATGTGTTCCGCGACGACCGAGGGCTGGTGCTCAAGGTCCGGCCGCCGTCGCTGTTCGACGAACCAGAGCTCGAGGGCGCGGATGACCTGTTCGACGTCTCCGTCGGAGAGCCGCACCTCGACGACGTGCCGGACGCCGGCGTCGTCGCTGCGCAGGATCGCCGTGATCGAGTGCGGGCGGACGGAGGGAAATGCGTCCTCGAGGTCCAAGTCGGTGTCGCTCACGCCGAGTAGGCCGGGGTCTTCGTGGATGCGGCGGGCAAGCCAAACGGCGTCGAGGCCGAGGTCGTCTTCAAGGTACAGCCGGTCAGACGGGGCGTACTCCATGTCGTGATGCTATGACCTTGCTCTCGGTTGGCGGGAGAGGCCAGCTGATCTGTTGACGGGCCCGCGGTGCGGGCCTACATTCGCAACAGCTGGGGTGACCCATTCACCAACGGACACCATCGCCGCCGTCGTGCGGCATCGGGACATCGGTCTCGGCCCGGCCTCGGACCGGGTGCAGCGCGGGCTGTCCCTTCTTCGGTCGAAGGAGGAGCGACAATGCTCAAGCACATCGGCGCCGCTATGGGTGCGGCGCTCTTGATCACGGCGGCGGGGGCTAGCCCCGCGCTCGCCACGACGACGGGGACGGAACACAGCTCTCAGATCTCGGACGTCATCCCGGTGACGTGCGATGGACCGGGAGCCACGTCGTATGCCGGAATCGGCAACTCGGTCCAGCACTTCACCGTGAACAACAACGGCGACTGGTTCACCACGACGCGCGAGGGTCAAGTGACGCTGACGACGCTCTGGCACGGCGCGTGGGGGACCTGGACCGGTCATCTCCAGGAGTGGTTTGGCTCGGAGGACAACAAGCAGAGCAACGTGCAGCATGCGACCGTGAACTTCAACGGCACGAGCACCGCTGACCCGTCAGCGACGCTGACGATCCACGGAGCATTCACCCAGACCACGAACGCCAACGGCGTCCTTGTGGTCAACAACATGACCTTCGATTGCCGGTAGCGCGGCGGGTTACGTGGCGGCACCCGGTTGGGCGCCGCCACGGCCCCTCACCCGCGCTTGATGGCCTCGAGGGCCCAGCCCTGCCCGAGCGCCTCATCCAGGAGCGCCCTGCGCTGGCCGCTGAGCGTTCCCCTGTGGGCCTCATCCCGCTGGGACTCGACCCACCGCCCGAGCCTGTTCTCTTCGACGGACGGTGCCGCCGGCTCAGGGGCGCGCCCGTGCGCCGCGCAGAACGTCCTCAGGCGCTGAAGGGTCGTGAGGAACAGCTCGTCCCCACCCAGCACTGGGTTATGAAGGCCGGAGATCTGCCGCGACAGTTCCCGCCTCGTGAATTCGTCCACCAATGTTCCCCCCTTGTTCACCATCTAGCTCACACATTATGCATCTGAAAGGCATCTTTCATGTGAGCCATGACACGTGACGGCGGGGCGTCGCCCGAGGGAAGCGAAGGCGGGGCCGGCTGCGCGCCGCGCGGGCCGGGCGCGACGCGGGCTTAGGAGGCCGAGACGAGCGCGACCGCGACCGAGAAGGCGCGTTCGAACAACGGGCCGACGGCCACGTCGTAGCGCGCCGCTGCCTCGCGCACCCAGAGGCACGGCCAGGCTCGGCCGCAGAAGCATTGGCCGGCGTGGGGGGCGTCGCAGGGTGAGTGGTTGGCACTGATCAGGTGGTGGTCGATCAGCGCGCGCTCATCCGCGGAGCAGGAAGTCATCTGGGTGTCGATGCGCCTGCGGAGTTCTTGGAGCCAGGTGTGAGGCACGGCGGACACGCTACACGTCTCACGTGGCCGCTAAGTGACTCGTGAGTAGGCGGGATCCGCGGAAACTCGCGGAAGACCGCCGTCGCCCACCGTCGCCCACATGGCCGAAATCACACCGGACGGGCGTCTCCGGGCCCGTTGGGCGCGCCAAGGGCGCGCGGGTGTCATTGCACGCTGCGAACGGCGGCGGCCTGCAGAGGCAGCGCGCGCTCGTGCCGGCCCGGTGTGAGCGTCTCGTCCATGGCGCCGGGAAGGCGCAGGACCGCCTCGGTGCCCTCGGGGACGACGACGTCGACGGTCACCATCCCGTCGGCGAGTTCCCAGCGCACGGACGCGTGGCCGTGCGGTGTGTCGAGGCTCGTTTCGGCCCACTCGAGGTCCCCGCCGGGCTGGGGCGCGACGAGGATGCGCCGGTAGCCGGGTTCGAGGGGAGCGAGGCCGCCGACCACGCGGTGGAGCCAATCGACGACGGCGCCGAGCGCATAGTGGTTGAAGCTCGTCATCTCGCCCGGGTTGATCGTGCCGTCGGGGAGCATCGAGTCCCAGCGCTCCCAGATGGTCGTCGCGCCCATCGTCACGGGGTAGAGCCACGACGGGTTCTCGGTCTGGAGCAGGAGCCGGTAGGCCGTGTCGAGGTGGCCGGTCGCAGTGAGGGCGTCGGTGACGAACGGGGTCCCGGCGAATCCGGTCGAGATGCGGTGCCCGGCGGCCTCGACGAGCTCGGCGAGGCGGCGGCCCGCGAACTCGCGGTCGGCGTCGCCGAGGATGCCGAAGGCGATGGCGAGGGCGTAGACGGTGGTGCAGTCGCTCGCGATGAGGCCGTCGTTGAGGTAGTGCTCGGTGAACGCGGCGCGCAGGCCGGTGGCCATGACGCGGAACTCGGTCTCGGCGTCCGCGTCGCCGATGATCCCGGCGGTCTGGGCCACGAGCACCGCAGTCCGATAGGCGCAGAGGGTCGCGACGACGTGCGGGTCGGCCTTGGCCGCGGCGGGCCGGTCAGGGGCGGCGTCGGGGTCGAGCCAGTCGCCGAACTGGAAGCCCGTGTCCCAGAGCCCGTTCGCGGAGAGTTTGCTGCGCACGCGGCGGGCGTGGGCGGTCATCGAGGGGTAGGCCTCCTCGAGCACGCGCGAGTCGCCGTATGCGGTCCACGCCGCCCACGGGACCCAGACTGCAGCGTCGCTCCACACCGCGGTGGTGTCCGGGACGGGGAACTCCGCCGGGTGCTCGACGTACTTGAGCACGTCCGGGACTACGTAGGGGACGAGGCCGTCCTGGTGGTCTTGCTCGAGGGCGAGGTCGCGGAGCCAGTCGCGCAGGAAGTCGCGCGAGTCGAAGAGGAAGCACGCGCTCGGTGCGAATGCCGCGAGGTCTCCGGTCCAGCCGAGCCGCTCGTCGCGCTGTGGGCAGTCGGTCGGCACGTCGACGAAGTTGCCGCGCATGCCCCAGACGGCGTTCTCGTGCAGCCGGTTCAGCAGCGGGTTCGAGGTCTCGAAGCGGCCCGTACGGCGCAGATCCGAGGAAACGACGACGGCGGTGAGCCCGCCTCCCGCCGCCAAGTCCGCCCGGAGGGCCTCGATCCCGCCGGGCCAGCCCTCGACCTCGGCGTAGCGGAAGCCGTGGAACGTGGACGTCGGCTCGAACACGTCGGCCGCGCCCGAGAGTGTAAACCGGTCCGTGGCCTTCGCCGAGCGCAGCGGGCGCGTGCCGAGCTCGCCGCGCTCGAGCACCTCGGCGTGCCGCAGCGTCACGACCGAGCCGTCCGGACCGGTGACCGCGGTGCGGATCCAGCCGACGAGGTTCTGACCGAAGTCCACGAGCGCCTTCCCCGACGGGGACTCCCAGGCTTTCACCGGCGCGAGCTCGGCGACCCGTCGCACGGGCGGGCCGACGTAGGGCTCAAGGCGGGATAGGTCGTCGTCACGCTCGTGGACGCCCACCCAGGCCGGCGAGGCGAACCCGGGAGCCAGCCACGCGCCGTCGTACGCCCGCGCGTCGATGTCCTGGCCGTCGTAGAGATCGTTCGCCGTGGTCGCCGAGGGCCCCGCGGTCCAGGAGGAATCGGTCCCGAACACCTGCTCGTGCCCGTCCGCGAACCGGACACGGAGCTCGGCGAACCCGGCGAGCTCGTCCCCGTAGAACGCCGAGCCGCCGCTCCACGTGAGCCGACCGCGGTACCAGCCATTGCCCAAGGAGAGCCCCACCACCGTCGTCGGACCGACGCGCGAGGTCACGTCCAACTCCGCATACCGGAGCCGCCACTCATAGGAGGTCCAGCCCGGGGTCAGCAGGTCCGCTGATGCCCGCTGACCATTGACCCACGCCTCGACCACCCCGAGCGCGGAGACGAAGAGCGTCGCCGAGGCCACGTCGCCATGGCCTTCGTCGAGGCGGAACTCCCCACGCAGCAGCGGGGCGCCGCCGAACTCGGCATCGGGGGAGACGAGGCGGGCATGCCAAGCAGTCATCATTGAGCTCCGTGGTGAGGGTCGAGGGAATTGAACCGATTCAGAACCGTCGAGGCAACCGTAGCATGAGATGGATCACACGGTCAGTGGTTTCGTGGGCACGTCGAGGCCGCTGCGAGCCTGGTTGCTCACCCACCCCTGAGCCCGCATGCGATCGCGGGCGTCATCGATTGCGGAAGCCCTGTGCCTCAGGCTGTTGTACATGTAAAGTCCCTCTCGTCCGGGGGAACGGGACAGCCCGGCGATGGGGAGGAACACTATGAAGGCATGTTTGGCGGGCGCGCGCGGAGCGACCCGGTTACTGTTGCTGCTCGCGCTCGCAACGGCGGGAATCTTGGGGTTCCCCCTGACGGCGAACGCGGCGGATACGTGGACGGCCTCCGGCCCTGGGACGGCGACCGTCGCGGAGAACGGGGGCAGCCTCTCGTTCTCGTACAACGCAGGGCACACCTCAGCTGAATACGGCGGGCTCACGTGGACGTTCGAGGCGACCGCGGCGGCGCCCGTCGACACGACCTACGACTGGAAGATCAGCGGCTGCCACTCCTGGTTCATGGCCTCCGTGGAGGTCCGGGAGTTCGTCACCCACAACGGGGTCACGACGTGGACTCCTATGGTGAGCGGCGGCGCCGCGTGTGGGTTCTCCTACTCCGGGACCCTCGACGTGCATGCAGCCGCTGGCGACACCTACGGGTTCACGGTCTTCGGAAGGAACTTCGACTACTCGCAGGTGATGGTCGGCACTCTCGCCCTCACGCCTCACGATTCGACGCCCCCGGTGATCACGCCGACCATCACGGGCACGATGGGCAGCAATGGCTGGTACACCTCCGACGTCGGCGTCTCGTGGAACGTGACCGACCCGGAATCGGCGATCACCGCCGAGTCTGGGTGCTCGAGCACCACCGTCACGGCCGACACCACCGGGCAGGTGTTCACGTGCACCGCGACGTCGGCCGGCGGCACCAGCACGAGGAGCGTCACGATCATGCGTGACGCGACGCCGCCCGCGATTGCCTTCAGCGGGAACCCCGGGAGCTTCACCGTGGCCGACACTGTCAACATCACGTGCAACGCCACCGACAGCACCTCGGGCGTCGCGTCGACCAGCTGCCCCGGTGTCGTCTCCCAGCCTGCCTGGCAACTGGCGCTCGGCACGCATTCCTACACGGCGAATGCGGCGGACATGGCGGGCAATGCCGGCACGGCGACGACGTCCTTCACCGTCACCGTCGGCTACGACAGCCTTTGCGCTCTGACCGGCACCTTCTCTACCAATCCCGACGTCACCCAGGGCCTGTGCGACAAGCTCGCTGCGGCAAAGTCCTCCGCAATCCGCGGGCAGTCGAAGGCGAAGGACAACGTCATTCACGCCTTCGGCAACCAGGTTGATGCGCAGACGGGCAAGGCCCTCACGAGCAGCCAGGCTGCGCTGCTGAAGAGCCTCTCCGGCTCGCTCTGAGAAACGCGCGGGTGGGCCGGGGCGTAGGTGAGCGGCCGCCGTCGTCCGTTGCGGTCCGACGTCCTCGTTAGCTTCGCGGGGTGGGTCGCCCCTTTCCTTCGGGCCGCGCCGATACCCGACGACGCCCTCGACGATCTTGCGCTCTCCTCGGGGGGCGAGAAGCACCTAGGCCCGCGTCGCATTGACTTAGATGCATGTCAAGGTTACCTTGACAGTGTGGACGGTTAAGGGGGAGACGATGCATCGGAACGAGGCTGACGCGGGACTCGACGCGCTCGATCCAGCAGAGAATCCGGCCCGCGATGCCGCCAGCTTCCGGAGGATCATCACCGCCCGGAAGGGGCTGGAGCAGGCGGAGGCGGAACTCCGCGCTGCGGTCGCAGCGGCGCGGGAAGCGGGCGACTCGTGGACGGTCATCGGCGCCGCCCTCGATACGTCGCGCCAGGCAGCACAGCAGAGGTTCGCGAAGTAACGGCATCAACAGGTCGGGGCTCCGGCGCCGTGCTGGGGGAGGATTACGGCGCCGGGACCCTTTGCGGCCGCGCGCCCATGGTGGCACCTGCCGAGGGTGCGCGGCAGGGCCGTTGGACCCTGAAAGATCCCACACAACGCGCGCTGGCCAGGTGGGGCCGGGTCGAGGAGGAGATCCTGTGACGGTCCGCAACTTTCTTGCCTGGCCGTTGTTCCGCAAGGAGCAGTCCGACGCCGTACGAGCGAGCGCGGGGGAGGCTGGTCACCAGTCGTGAATTGACCCGTCGAGCCGCCGGTTGATGGGCAGGTACTTGGGGCTGAAGGGGAACCGCGCGGCCGCCTCCTCGTTGAATTCGACCCCGAGCCCGGGCGCCGTTCCAGGGTGCATGTAGCCGTCTTGGAAGGAGTAGGAGGTCGTGAAGACCTCGTCGGCGGGTTCGCGGTGGCCCATGTACTCCTGGATCCCGAAGTTCGGGATGCTCAGGTCAACGTGGAGCGCCGCGGCGAATGAGACAGGGGAGAGATCGCCCGCGCCGTGCGAGCCGGACCGCACGCCGTAGAGGTCCGCGAGAGAGAAGATGCGCCGAAGGTGCGTGATGCCGCCAGCGTGGGAGACGGACGCCCGCACATAGTCGATGAGCCGCTCCGTGATGAGCTGCTGGCAATCCCAGATCGAGTTGAAGATCTCGCCTACGGCGAGGGGCGTCGTCGTATGTTGGCGGATGGTGCGGAAGGCGCTCTGGTCCTCTGCAGGGGTGGGGTCCTCGATCCAGAACGGGCGGAAGGGTTCGAGCGATGCGCCGAGCCGCCCGGCCTCGATCGGGGTGAGCCGATGGTGGACGTCATGGAGCACGTGGACGCCGTAGCCGAACTCCTCGCGGAGGTGGGCCATCATGGTCGGCGCGAAGTCGAGGTACGCCGTGGTCTCCCATGTGTCCTCCTGGGGGACCTCGCCGCTCGCGGGCTCGTAGAGCTTGCCGTCGGCGGGGGCGATGCCGTACGTCTTGTCAATCCCCGGGATCGCAGCCTGCGCGCGGATCGCCCTGTAGCCGAGGTCGCGGTGGTGCTGGAAATCCGCGCTGAGCTCGCGGAGCGTCGAGCCGCTCGCGTGCCCGTACACCATGACGCCCTCGCGGGCCGCGCCGCCGAGGAGGTCGTACACCGGCATCCCGGCGGCCTTGCCCTTGATGTCCCAGAGGGCGACGTCGATCGCGGCGATCGCGGTCATGGTCACCGGGCCGCGGCGCCAGTAGGCGCCCTTGTAGAAGTACTGCCACGTCTCCTCGATGCGCCGGGCATCGCGGCCGATGAGCAGCGGGCAGAGGTGATCGCGGAGGTAGGACGCGACCGCGAGCTCCCGGCCGTTCAGGGTCGCGTCCCCGATTCCGGTCAGTCCGTCCTCGGTCTCGATGACGAGCGTGACGTAGTTGCGTCCGGGGGAGGACACCACAACTCTGGCGTCGGTGATCTTCACGGGGTGGTCCTTAAGGGCGGTGGGGCGGGTGAGAAGCGGCGGGGTGGGTGAGAAAGGGGCGGGGTGGGTGAGAGGGGCCGGGCGGGTTCGGGTGGTGGGGCGCGTGGGCGGGGAGTGCGCCCGGGATACCCCCGGCGCACCCCGCGAGGTCAGATGGCGTCCTCGAGCTTCACGAGATCGCGCCCGCGCACCTCGGGGCCGACGATCGCTGCGATGAGGGTGACGGCCGAGTAAGCGACGAGCATCGCGGCGAGCGGCCACCAGTGGCCCGTGATGGCGGTGAGGGTCGCGGCGAGGACCGGGCCGATGGCCGTGGTCAGGATTCCGCCGATCTCCTTGGCGAGGGCAAGTTGGGTGAAGCGGGTGCGCGCGCCGAAGAACTCGGCCATCGTGACGCTCTCCATCGCGAACAGGCTCAGGACGCCGAGGTTGAGGCCCACGATCATGCCGATGAGGATAAGCGTCGGGTTGCCGCTCGTGATCATGAGCATCATGGGCACGGCGAACAGGATGGTGAGGGCGCTGAGCGCCATGTAGAGCGTGCGGCGACCGTACTTGTCGCCGAGCCAGCCGATGAACGGAACCGTCGCGAAGCCGACGATCGAGCCGTACATGATCGCGGTGGTGCCGAGGGCCTTGTCCGCCATGAGGACCGTGGCGAGGTAGCCCACGAGGAACGTCTGGACGAGGCCCGAGTTGCCGGCCTGGCCGAAGCGGAGGCCCAGGGCGATGAGGAAGGACTTGCCCTTCCGCTGGCGGAGCGCCTTCTCGAGGACGCCCTGCTCGGGAGCGTTGGCGGCGGTGATCTCCGCCTTGGCCGCGAGCTCCGACTTGTTGAGGGCGACGCCGTCGACCACGTCCGCGCGGTCCTCGAAGACCGGGCTCTCCTTGAGCGAGCGGCGCACCCACACCGCGAAGAGCATCACGATGAAGCTCGCGAGGAACGGCACGCGCCAGCCCCACGAGAGCAGCTGATCGCTGGGGAGCGCACTCACGAGCAGCGCCCAGAGGCCCGAGGCCGCGAGCGTTCCCGAGTTCGTGCCGAGCGAGACGAGGGACGAGATGAGGCCGCGCCTCTTGGCCGGGGCGTACTCGGCGAGCATGACCGACGCGCCCGCGATCTCGGCTCCTGCGCCGAAGCCCTGGATGAGCCGGAGCGCCACGAGGAGGATTGGCGCCCAGATGCCGATCATCTGGTACGTGGGCAGGACGCCGATGAGCGTGGTCGAGGCGCCCATGAGGGCGATGGTCAGGAAGAGGACCTTCTTGCGGCCGATCCTGTCGCCCATGCGGCCGAAGTAGATCGCCCCGACCAGGCGGGCCACGTACCCCACGCCGTACGTGGCCATGGCCGCGATGAGGCCGATCACCGGGCTCACGTCAGGGAAGAAGATCTTGTTGAAGACGAGGGCGGCGGCGAGCGAATACAGCTGGAAGTCCATGAACTCCATGGCCGTTCCGAGCCATCCTGACACGGCGGCCTTGGCCAGTTCGCTGGTACTCCTCTTGACCGGATTTGCCTCGCGAGAGGCGGTCTTCTCGGACATCTCGTGCTCCTTTGCAGCGATGAAGGGGGAAGATCCGCCCTGCGAGCGCGAGCGCGCCGGCAGCGTCGGACAACTTACATACAAGCACTGCCATGCAAGTGTGTCAATGGATGCCGAGACCCGCAACGGCTCACCTCAGGGGCGAGCCGCCGTCGTTCGCGTGGAGCTGGGGGTCAGACTGCGTGAGCCTCGTCGAAGGCCTTGAGGACACCCCGGGGGAGGGGGCCGCGGAGCGAGACCTCGTACCCGTGGGCCTCCGCCCACGCGCGGATCTTCGCGAGGTCCGGCTTGGCCGGACGAAGCCGGCGAACTGTGGCGCTCCAGCCGGCGACCCTCCTGGCGGCCTCGATGTACGGCGCGATTGCCGTGCGGAGCTCGGCGGCCTCATCGGCGGTCAGATCCATCTCGTAGTCGACCCCATCGAGACTGAAGGTCAGGGACTCGCCGGTCCCGTGTCCGAGGACTTCGCCCGAGAGATCGCTATGAAGTGTCACTACCGTTTTTGTGGCCATGTGGCGATGCTACCGGCCGGTATGCCGTTCCCATCGAGGATTTGTCTGGGAACAAACCGTTAAAAACCTTGGAATTCGCCGGGAGCGGCCGTGCTTCTCCGCGATCAAAGGAGGGTCCCTCCTCGATTATTTGCACGATTGTGATGCTCATGGGCTAATGTGAGGTGCGCACGGCGAAGGAGCACACAGTGGCACTCAGGACCGCACCGCTACTTCTCGATTCCGTGCGCTCCGCAGCCGGCATCAGGCTTCAGTACGGCACATTCGCGGTGGCCATCGTCGGGGCCGTCCTCCTCGCTTTCGTCGGGCTGCGGGCGGGCTCGGCGGCCGTGGGCGGACTGAGCGTCACGGCCCTCGTTGAGGCGTTCGTCTCGCTCGTCGTCGTGAAGGAGTTCAAGGGAGCCCACCGCGCGCGGCGCGATCCGGCGATCCGCCTCATCGGCCCCGCGTTTGTGCTGCTCGCGCTCGGAGTCTCGGCCGCGATCGCGATGATCATCACCTCGGGTCTTCACCCGGCTCCGTCCTTGCAGGGCGCGGTCTGCTCCGGCGGGCTCGCGATCGCGGCGGGGGTGCTCGCGATCGCGAAGATCCGCGCCGGCCAGTCCGCCGTCAATCCCGTGCTTGTTGCGGAAGGGATCGCAACCCTCGTCTTCGCGGGCCTCGCCGCGGTCGTCACGCTGGGCCTTGTGGGCTACCTCGTGTCGGGCTGGTGGTTGGCTGACCCCGCGGCCGCGGGCGTCGTCGTCGTGTACGCGATCCGTGGGGCCACGGCGTCCTTCGTTCGGTGACCCGGGCCCAGGCGTCACCTTCCAGACGCGCGCCTCACACTCCCCGCTCGAGGAGCTCGAAGGCCTCGCGACCCTGCCGGCGCACCGTCCGCCCGATCTCCGCGCCGCCCCTGCCCTCCGCGGCGAGCCGCTGCGCGAGCCGCGTCATGGCGCGGTTCACGCCCATGAGCGCGTTCGCGGTCACCCACGCGTTCAAGGCGGACGACGGCGCGGCCTCGTCGCGCTCGATGAGCCCGGCGAGGGCGTCGGTCGCCTGGTCGACGATGCGCTGCTCGCGGAACCGGAGCGTCTCGCTCCCGGCGATGATGCGCGCGGTGCGGGCGACGACGGAGGCGGCGGCGCCGTCGTCGGTCGCAAGGGCGCCCCGGGGCTCGAGGACGAATTCGCGGAAGGCGGCCACGGCGCTCGTGTCCTTGGGGCGTGAGCCGACGGCGGCGATGAGCTGGTCCTCGTAGGCCTGCATTCCGCCGTAGACGAGGTCTTCCTTGCTGGGGAAGTAGTTGAACACGGTCGCCTCGGAGACGTTCGCCGCGCGCGCGATCTCAGCGACGGGCACGCGCTCGAAGCCGCGATCGTCGAAGAGTTTCAGCGCGGCATCCACGATCCGCTGCCTCGTCTCGAGCTTCTTGCGCTCGCGAAGCCCCAGCTGCTCAGTCATGCGCTCACTGTAGCCGCTTGACCTAGGGTCACCATATCTTTAGAGTGACAATAAAGATTGAGTCGCTCTAGAAATATGAAAGGAGGTTGGCATGGCTTCGCCCCAGCACCCCACTGGTCCGGCCACGGCGATGGCACCGCCGCGCCTCGGCCCCGAGCTCGCGGGCATCATTGCCCTCGTGGTCGGGGGCGCGCTCATCACGGTTCTCGACGCGACAGTGGTGAGCGTCGCGATCGGCACGCTCGCCTCGCGGTTCGGCGCGCCCATCGCGGAGATCCAGTGGGTCATCACCGCGTATCTCGTGGCGATGACCGCCGTCATCCCGATCACGGGCTACGCGGCCGAAAGGTTCGGCGGACGCCGCGTCTGGATGGCGGCCGTGGCCCTGTTCGTCCTCGGATCGGCGCTCGCGAGCCTCGCGTGGTCGGCCGAGAGCCTTATTGTGTTCCGCGCTGTCCAGGGCCTCGGCGGCGGCATGGTCGTTCCGGTAGGCATGTCCCTCGTCGCGCAGTCGGCCGGGCGGGAGCGCATGGGCCGCGCCATGAGCACCGTGAGCATTCCCATGATGCTCGGGCCCGTCCTCGGGCCCGTGGTGGGCGGGCTGCTCGTCTCGGCGGCGGACTGGCGCTGGATCTTCCTCATCAACATCCCCATCGGGCTCGTGGTCCTGGTCCTCTCGCCTCGAGTCCTGCCGGCGGGGGAGCCGCGGCCCGGGCACCGGCTCGACGTTGCTGGACTCGTGCTGCTCTCGCCCGGCCTCGCTGCGCTGACTTACGGGCTCAGCGTCGTGACGGAGTCCTCCGGAGCCGCGGCGGGGTGGGCCGGGGCCGGAGCCGTTCTCGTCGCGGCGTTCGTGTGGCGGGCGTTCCGGGCGCCGGAGCCGCTGCTTGAGCTGAGGCACTTCGGCCTGCGAACGTTCACGGCGGCGGCGCTCTGCCAGTTCCTCCTCGGCGCCGTGCTGATCGGCTCGATGCTCCTCCTGCCGCTCTACTATCAGCAGGCCAGGGGGCTCGCGCCGGGCCTGACCGGGCTCCTGCTCATCCCGCAGGGTGCCGGTGCCGCGATCGCGCTCTACGCCACGGGGCCGCTCATCGATCGGGGTCGCGGCCGGGCCGTGGTCCTCGCGGGCGCCGTGCTCATGGCCGCCGGGCTCGCCGCCTACACGCTCTCGCCTGCCGATCCGCACCTTGCGGTACTCGTCGGGGCCCTGTTCGTCGCGGGTCTCGGCACGGGCTGCACGATGACGCCGTTGAACACCGCGGCGTACTCTGCGGTCGACCGCGCGGCCATTCCCCGGGCGACGGCCACGCTCAACATCGTCCAGCGCATGGGCGGCGCCCTCGGGACCGCGACGTGTGCGGTCGTGCTCGGGAGCCTGCTCGCCGGCGCCCACTCCTCCGCCCAGGTGGCCGATGCGTTCGGTGCGGTCTTCTGGCTGCCGGTTGCCGCCGTCGTCCTCGCCCTGCCGCTCGCCGCCTTGCTTCCGCCTCCACGCCCAACTGCGACTGGCTGAAATCCCCCGAGAAACCCCCACAAGAAACCCACAAGAAACACCCACAAGAAACACCCACAAGAAACACCCAGGAAAGGAGCACCACCATGGAAACCACCACCACAACTGAGGTCCTCGACCTCGTGCAGGCCTGGGCTTCGGCCGAGCTCTCAGGCGACGTCGACGCGTACGGCCCCCTGTTCGCCGACGACTTCCAGGGCATCGGGCCCGTGGGCTTCGTCCTCGACAAGGACCGCTGGGCGCAGCGGCACCGCGGCGATGTGGTCAACGAGGAGTTCGAGATTCTCGAGCCGCACGTGCGCCACTACGGCGACACCGCGCTCGTCGAGGCCGTCCAGCGGCAGAAGACCGTGGCCCGACGCGAGTGCCTCGTTCCGCGTGCTCGTCGTCCTCGTTCGCCAGGACGAGGGCTGGGTCATCGCGAACGTCCAGCTCAGCGGGCCACTCATCGCGCCCGGCGAAACGGCCCCGTGGCTCAAGGAGGAGAAGCGCGGGGGGTGATCCCGGCGGTCCCGGTCGGGTCAGCGGCCCTCTTCGTGGAGCCTGCGAAGGTAGGTCTCGACGTCGTACG
>NZ_JBKZWT010000190.1:0-7051 GCF_047759905.1 Sinomonas sp. G460-2
GGGCATCGTCGTGGGCCGGGTCGTCGTACCGAAGACTTGCTCGGTCAGGCGGTCGAGGTCGCGGAAGGGATCGGTTCGCATCAGCATCACTGCCACCTCCAATGGCTCGATGGTTCGGATCAGAATATATGGTCTTTGATCGGCATATGATCTGCCTCTCAAGACACAGATATAATAGATCGACACGGGTAGGTCAAGGCAAGAGGAATCAGGTGGTGGCATGGCCCGCAGGCGCGACTCATCCGACGGCGTGTACGCGATCTCGGTGGCCGCCGAGCTCTCCGGTCTGGGCCTGTCCAGCCTGCGCCTCTACGAACGCAAGGGCCTGCTTGCCCCGTCCCGCACCGACGGCGGGACCCGCCGCTACAGCGAGGACGACATGGACCGGCTCGGCCGCATCGGCGAACTCGTCGAAGCCGGGCTGAACGTCGAAGGCATCCGGCTCGTCCTCGCCCTCGAGGACGAGAACGCCAGCCTCCGTGCCCAACTCGCCAAGGCACGCCCCGCCACCGGCCGCTGACGTCAGCGCGCCGGAACCTCCTTCCCGGGCGAACCCGCCCACCGGGAAGGATCAAGGGTCTGGCTCCTCCGGCTATTGCGATGATGAAGAAGGCCTGGCCGGGGATCCGCGATGGCCCGAAGGCCCGACAGGCCTCGGCACCGCCCGCCCGATCGGCCTGTGGTACTCCGGCGACGGGAAGCATCTACAACTCCCCGCTCCATGGGCTGCCACACCCCTCATCGGCGACGGCACCGCCGCCTGCAGCATCGGCCCGCACGACACCCTCATCGAACTCATCGACGCCACCGCTACCCACGACGATGCCTGGCTCGCAGAGGTTCCGGGGGTCCGTCAGGCGGGCCTCCGGCCCGATGACCGCTCGTCGGCGCTTTGACAACAGCTGTGAGTCTTTACATGGCCGGTCCGGGATCGGCTGGCAGGGTTGGCGTTGGTCGCCTCGCTGCGGTCGTGGCCCATGACAAAACTGGCCCCCTTGGGTGCCTTGCCTATGAACTGTCCGACCGTGGCGGGCGGCCGGCGCCGTCCCGGCCCACCTCGGTGGCCTGATAAGAAGCCTGCCCGACCCCTCGGGGTCGTGGCCCGTCACAGTTCTGCCTCGAAGTGATCTCTCCCGGGCACGGCGCCGGTCCGCAGCGACCGGGAACACTGCCCCGTCTGATGGAGAGGAAACCCGACCGCGATGACCACTGTCGCACAGTCCCGCTCGTTCGTCATCGGCGTGGACACTCACGCCAGGACCCATACCTACGCCGTGCTCGCCGCAAACGGCGAGCACCTGGGGACGGAGGCCTTCCCCAACACCCACGCCGGCAGGGCCCGCGGGATCGCCTGGGCCGGACGCCGGACCGGCGGGGACCTCGGTGCCCTGTGGGTCATCGAGGGAGTCGGCAGCTACGGGGCCCAGCTCGCCCGCCAGGCAGCGGTGGCCGGCTACCGTACGGTCGAAGCCGCCCGCATGGGTAGGGCCAACCGACGCGGGCTCGGCAAGTCCGACCCGATCGACGCCCGACGGATCGCCGCTGCCGTCCTCCCGCTCACCGAAGAGCAGCTGCGGACCCCGCGGATGGACGAGGGTGTCCGGGCGGCAGCCCAGATCCTCCTGACCGCCCGTGACGAGCTCACCGGCGAGCGGACCAGGGCCGTGAACGCCCTGACTGCCCTCGTGCGCATCGCCGACCTCGGCATCGACGCCCGCCATCCCCTCGGCGCCAGGAAGATCACCGAGATCTCCCGCTGGCGCCCTCGCGAGGAGGACCTCGCCGCCGCGACCGCACGTACCGAAGCCGTCCGGCTGGCCAAGCGGATCCTCGTCCTGGACGCCGAGATCAGGGACAGCGACAACCGGATCGGCGAGCTCGTCGACGCCAGCCCAGCCGCCGGCCTCGTCGAGGAGACTGGCATCGGGCCCGTCACCGCAGCCACCGTCCTGGTCGCCTGGTCCCATCCCGGACGGGTCCGCGACGAGGCCGCATTCGCCGCCCTGGCCGGAGTGAGCCCGATCCCTGCTTCCTCGGGCAACACCACCCGGCACCGGCTCAACCGCGGCGGAGAGAGGCGCCTCAACCGCGCCCTGAACGTCATCGCCATGGTCCGCATGGTCCACCACCCCCAAACCCGCGCCTACGCGGACAGACGACGTGCCGAGGGCAAGACCGACCGCGAGATCCGTCGATGCCTGAAGCGCTATCTCGCCCGACGCCTCTACCGCCACCTCAACACCGCCGCATCAACAGAACCGGGGGTTGACGGGATATAGAAGCTTCATTGAGATTCCTGCAGATAGTGCTGGAGGGCCGTCTTGGGGTCGCTGAGATCCGTCATGGGTGCATTCTCCGCCACAAGAAGGGCAGGATGGAGCCATGAGCTCCCAGTCGCGAGTGAAGGACATCAACGAGGATTCCCTGCACGTCGGCCCGCCCGAGACCTCGGCCGCCGGCCTCAAGGCGGTCGCGGTTGCCCTCGAGCGGGGGCTTGAGCAGGCCGGTCCGGTGCGGACGGCCCGTTCGCTCCTTCGGATCAATCAGCGTGGCGGATTCGACTGTCCCGGCTGTGCATGGCCTGAGCCGGACGGACACCGCAAGGCCGCGGAGTTCTGCGAGAACGGGGCGAAGGCCGTCGCGGAGGAGGCCACCACGAGCGCCGTGACGCCCGAGTGGTGGGACGCGCATCCCGTCGCGACCCTTCTGGACAAGACGGACTACTGGCTGAGCAAACAGGGGCGCATCGCCGAGCCCGTTGTGCTCCGGCCCGGCGACGACCGGTACCGCCGCATCTCGTGGACCGACGCGTTCGAGCTCGTGGCCGAGCACCTGCGCGCCACGACGCCGGATCGCTGCGTCTTCTACACGTCCGGCCGCACGGCCAACGAGACGGCCTTCATGTACCAGTTGTTCGCCCGGAGCCTCGGCACGAACAATCTCCCGGATTGCTCGAACATGTGCCACGAGTCCTCCGGGTCCGCGCTCAACCCCACGATCGGGATCGGCAAGGGGACGGTCTCCCTCGAGGACATTCACGACGCGAAGCTGGTGTTCGTGGTCGGCCAGAACCCCGGCACGAACCACCCCCGCATGCTCTCGGCGCTCAAGGAATGCCGGGACCGTGGCGGGAAGGTCGTGGCCGTCAACCCGCTCCCGGAGGCAGGGCTTCTGCACTTCAAGGACCCGCAGACGGTGGGCGGCTACATCGGGGACGGCGCGACGATCGCGGACGAGTTCCTCCAGATCAAGGTCGGCGGCGACCTCGCCCTGTTCCAGGCCCTCGGCCACCTCCTCCTCGAGGAGGAGCGCAAGGTGCCGGGCGCCGTCGTCGACCGCGCGTTCCTTGAGGCGCAGACGGAAGGCTTCGAAGCCTACGCCGCGGCCCGCGCGTCGCTCGACTGGGAGGTGACGGAGCGCGCCACCGGGCTGACGCGCGGCGAGATCGAGGCGACCGCGCGGCTGCTCGTGGACTCGAAGGCGACCATCGTGTGCTGGGCGCTCGGCCTCACGCAGCAGCCGCACTCGGTGGACACCATCCGGGAGATCGTGAACCTGCTTCTGCTCCAGGGCAACTTCGGGAAGCCGGGTGCGGGCGCGTGCCCCGTGCGGGGCCACTCGAACGTCCAGGGGGACCGCACCATGGGCATCTGGGAGAAGCCGAACGAATCGCTGCTCGCCTCCCTCGACGCCGAGTTCGGCATCGACTCGCCCCGCGAGCACGGCTTCGACTCGACGCAGGCGCTCGCCGCGTTCGAGCGCGACGATGTGGACGTGTT
Source organism: Sinomonas sp. G460-2 (assembly GCF_047759905.1). Lineage (NCBI taxonomy): Bacteria > Bacillati > Actinomycetota > Actinomycetes > Micrococcales > Micrococcaceae > Sinomonas > Sinomonas sp. G460-2. The sequence continues at coordinate 3,780 of NZ_JBKZWT010000190.1, forward strand.
CGTCTCGCTCGGCGGCAACTTCGCGCAGGCCAACTCGGACACCGCGGCGCTCGAGGCCGGGATGCAGCGCGCTGGGCTCACCGTCCACATCTCGACGAAGCCGAACCGCTCGCACGTGGTCCACGGCCGCACCTCGCTCATCCTCCCGACCCTCGGCCGCACGGACCGGGACGACAAGCACCCGTCCGGCCGCCAGTTCCTCTCCGTCGAGGACTCGATGTCGATGGTCCATTCCACGCAGGGCCGGCTCGAGCCCGTCTCGGAGCATCTCCTTGCCGAGCCGGTCATCGTGGCGCGCCTCGCCGCCGCGGCGCTCGGCGACGACCACGCCGTGGACTGGCGTGCGATGGCCGAGGACTACGACGTGATCCGCGACCACATCTCCCGCGTGATTCCGGGCTTCGAGGACTTCAACCGGCGCGTCAGGCAGCGGAACGGCTTCCAGCTCCCCAACCCGCCGCGGGACACGCGAACGTTCGCGACGGGGGCCGGCCGCGCACAGTTCACGGTGAGCCCGCTCGAGTACCTCGAGGCGCCCGCGGGTCACCTCATCCTCCAGACGGTCCGCAGTCACGACCAGTACAACACGACCTTCTACGGCCAGGATGATCGCTACCGCGGCATCTCCGACGGCCGCCGCGTGATCCTCGTCCACCCTGAGGACCTTGCTGGGCTCGGGCTCGAGGACCGCGAGCTCGTGGACGTGGTGAGCGTGTTCCGGGGCGAGGAGCGCCGCGCCAACCGTTTCCGGCTCGTCGCGTACCCGACGGCGCGGGGCTGCGCGGCGGCATACTTCCCCGAGGCCAACGCCCTCGTGCACCGCGACCTCGTGGCGCGCGAATCCAACACCCCGGGGTTCAAGGCCCTCACCGTCCGCTTCGAGCGCCACGAAACGGGCCACGGCGCGGGCGCGGCCAGCGTGGAAGGAGGCCGTCATGGGGCGGCTGAGCCAGCGCCGTAAGGTGCGCAAGTACGTTCTGGACAGCGAGCACCCGGTTCGCGACAAGGAGGACGTGCTCGCCGTCGAGGAGCCCCTCGAGATTCGGCTCGGGAGCCTGTCCTACAGCGTCACGATGCGCACGCCCGGCGACGATTTCGACCTCGTCGCGGGCTTCCTCGTGTCCGAGGGCGTGGTCTGGGAGCCCGGGCAGATCGTGTCCGAGCGCTTCTGCGGGGGCGAGGACGCAGCCGGGCAGCAGACGTTCAACGTCGTCCAGGCGCAGCTGGGCCCCGATGTCGTCGCGCCCGAGATCGGGCGGGCCGTGTACACGTCGAGCTCGTGCGGCATCTGCGGCACGGACTCGATCGAATCCGTGCGTCGCTCGGGTCACCACAGCCCCGCGGACGACGGCGTGCGCCTCCTTCCCGAGCTCGTCGCCGGCCTGCCGGCTCGCCTCCGCGAGGCCCAGGCGCTCTTCGAGAAGACGGGCGGCGTCCACGCGGCGGGGCTCTTCCGGGTGGGCGAGGGCGGAACCTCGGCCGAGCTCCTGTGCCTCCGCGAGGATGTGGGGCGGCACAACGCCGTGGACAAGGTGGTCGGCTGGGCGCTCCGCTCGGGGCTCCTGCCGCTGCGCGGCACCGTCCTGCAGGTTTCGGGGCGCGCATCGTTCGAGCTCGTGCAGAAGGCTGCGATGGCGGGGATCCCCGTCCTGGCGGCGGTGAGCGCGCCGTCGTCGCTTGCCGTGGAACTCGCCGAGGAGTCCGGGGTGACGCTTGTGGGCTTCAGTCGGGGCACGGGATTCAACGTGTACGCGGGGCACGAGCGGCTCCTCGCCTGAGCCTCGTACAACGGTTTGGGCAAGCCCGTGGCAACCGCTTCCGCTCGGCGCTACGGGCGGGTAGCTTGGAATGCGCCTATTACTCTAACGATTTGATGGATCGGAGTGTCTGTGCACGACGACAGGCTCATCACCGAAGCCCGCATCGACAGGTTCGTTCGTGACCGCCTCGAGGCCAACGTCTATCGCCGGACCGTGCCGCTGCGGGCCGTGCGCTGGGACGCCCCCGGAGAGCCTGTCCCCGCGAAGGAGGCGATCGCCCAGGAGTACGTGCCCACGGGCCAGGGTGAGGCCTGGGGGCCAGCCTGGCGCACCACGTGGCTGCGTCTCACCGGGGAGGTCCCCGAGGGCTGGGGCGCCGAGGGCTTCGAGGTCGAGGCTCTCGTGGATCTGGGCTTCACGGCGCAGCAGCCTGGCTTCCAATGCGAGGGCCAGGCCTGGCGGCCCGACGGCGCGCCGATCAAGGCGCTCAACCCGAGAAACTCGTACATCACGGTCGCGGCACTCGGGGGCGGCCCCGCCGTCGACTTCTACGTCGAGGCCGCGGCCAACCCGGACGTCACGCAGGGCTGGCAGTTCATCCCCACGGCCCAGGGCGACCCGGAGACGGCAAGCCCCGAGCCCCTCTACCGCTTCGGCGCGATGGCGCTAGCCGAGCGCGATGTCGAGGTGTGGGAGCTCCTCCAGGACGTGCTGAGCCTGCGTGGGCTCATGCACGAGCTCCCCATGGACCGGCCGCGGCGGTACGAGATCCTCCGCGCGCTCGAAGGCGTCTGCGATCTCGTGGACCCCGACGACGTCTCAGGGACCGCCACAGCTGCCCGCGAGGCGCTTGCGCCCGTCCTTTCCGCCCCGGCCTCGAACAGCGCGCTGCGCCTCGTCGCGACCGGCCACGCGCACATCGACTCCGCGTGGCTGTGGCCCGTCCGCGAGACGGTCCGCAAGTGCGCCCGCACGTTCTCCAACGTCGTGACCCTCATGGACGAGGACCCCGAGCTGACGTTCTCGTGCTCGTCGGCGCAGCAGCTCCAATGGATCAAGGACGGCTATCCGGAGCTATTCGAGCGCATCAAGGAGAAGGTCGCCGAGGGACGGTTCATGCCCGTGGGCGGCATGTGGGTCGAATCGGACGCGAATATGCCGGGCAGCGAGGCGATGGCGCGCCAGTTCGTCGAGGGCAAGCGCTTCTTCCTCGAGGAGTTCGGCGTCGAGTGCGAGGAGGCGTGGCTTCCCGACTCGTTCGGCTATTCGGCGTCGCTCCCGCAGATTGTCCGAGCGGCGGGGGAGCGCTACTTCCTCACCCAGAAGACGTCCTGGAACCAGGTCAACCGGATTCCGCACCACAGCTTCCTGTGGGAGGGGATCGACGGGAGCCGCGTCTTCACGCACTTCCCGCCGACCGACAACTACAACTCCGACCTCGCGGCCTCCGAGCTCGCGCACGCCGAGCGCAACTTCCGCGACAAGGGACGCGCGACCCTCGGCCTCGTCCCG
>NZ_JBKZWT010000191.1:0-7042 GCF_047759905.1 Sinomonas sp. G460-2
TGTCCGGCGTCCCGCTGGGCGGCACGGCCGCCGCCCTTCTCGGACTCGGCATGATCCCCGCGTTCGGCTGGCAGTCGATGTTCTGGCTCGCCCTCGTTGCGCTCATCGTCCTCGTCCCGCTGGGCTGGCGCTTCCTGCCGGAAACGCTGAGTTTCGCGCCTGCCGAGGCGGGCGAGGAGGCACCGGGCGAGCGGACGACGCCGGTGCCTCCGGCGGCGGCCCAGCCCACCACGACCCAGCCCACCACGCAACGGACGACGGCGGGCGGCGGCTTCCGAGGCCTCTTCCGCGCCCCGTTCCTCGGCCTCAGCATCCTGTTCGCGGCCTCGACGCTCTTCACGCTCTTCGCCTGGTACGGGCTCGGCACGCAGCTGCCCAAGATCATGCGCGACTCGGGCGCCGACCTCGGCCCCGCGCTCACGTTTACGATCGCCCTCAACCTCGGCGCCGTGGCCGGCTCGATCGTGACGGCGTGGGCCGGCGACCGGTTCGGCACCGTCCAGACGTCCGTCGTCGCGGCGGCCCTCGCGGGCATCGGGCTGATCTCGCTCCTCGTGGTTCCGGCGGGGAACAGCGCCTACGTCTACGGCGCGCTCGTGATCGCGGGCGTGGGGACACACGGCACCCAGTCGCTCGTCATCGCAGCCATCGCGGCCCGGTACCCGAACGAGCTCCGCGGCACCGCGCTCGGCTGGGCCCTCGGCGTGGGCCGGATCGGCGCCGTCCTCGCGCCGCAGCTCTCCGGCCTCATGCTCGCGACCAAGTCGATCCCGCCCGTGGCGAACTTCCTGCTCTTCGGGGGTTCGGCGCTCGTCTCGGCGGTGCTCCTGGCCGCCGTCGTCGCCGTGACGGTGGCCCACCGCCGCCGCGCCGTCGCCGTCGTCGGCTGAGTCCGGCTTCTCCGGCCCCAAGCCGCTTCTCCGGCGTAGATTCCCCACGGAGAAGCGGCTTTGGGCAGCAGGTGGCCCCCGAAGACTCAGGCGAGCGCCGCGACGACGTCCTCCCCATCGCGCCACCGCGCGACGAGCCGGGCGGAGCCGCCCACCTCGGCGCCGAGCACGCGAGCCACCCGCAGCGTCGCACCGCCGAACGTCACCTCGCACACGGGGCCGTCGGACAGGAGAGCGGGCAACTCGCCGAGCGTCTCCGCGAACGACGACGGCGCCGCCGCACCTGAGGCGCTCACCCGGACATCGGGCTCCTGGAAGCCGACCACGGCGTCGCCGTCGTGCACCTCGAGCACGGCCTGATCCTGATCGCCCGCCGCGCCGCGCATGAGGGCGGCCACGGCGGCCGGGTCGCCGACGCCGTCGTAGGCCCAGCGGGTCCCGAGGGCGGAGTGCTCCATGGTCCCGATGAGCCACCGCTCGGCGCCCGCGAGCGGCGCACCGCGATAGGTCAGGACGAGGTGGAAGACCGTGCCCGCGCGCTCCACAAGGAATCCTTCGATGCCGACCTCGCCGTCCGGATCGTCGAAGCGATAGCTGCCCGCGCGGCGGAGTTCTCCCTCGCCGCCCGCCCACGGCTGGCGGGCCAGCCACGTGTCAAGGAGCTCGAGCTTGCTGGGGACCAGGGTTGCGCGATGGATCACAGCCACGCGATCATCCTAGCCGCGCGGAGGGCGGCTTCCCCGCGGAAGCCGCCCTCCGTCGTCGTACTCGATGTGTCTCGGGCCAGCGCCCAGTGGCCCAGCGCCTAGTGGCCCAGCGCCTCGATCGCCGCCTTCGCGGCCGGGTCGGAGCCCACGAGGAACGCGTCGATCCGCTCGGGCTCGCCGTCCTCGCCGATCGCGGAGGCGGCCCGCCCCAGGTTGTAGAGCGCGCGCAGGAAGCCCTGGTTCGGCTCGTGCTCCCACGGGATCGGGCCCGCGCCGCGCCAGCCGTTGCGGCGCAGCGCGTCGAGCCCGCGGTGATAGCCAACGCGGCTATAAGCATAGGACTCGACCGTGTGACCCTGCGCCCACGCCTCGTCGGCCAGGATGGCCCACAGGAGCGAGGACTCAGGGTGCTCGGCCACGAGCTCCTCCGCGGATTCGCCGAGAGCCAGGCCGCGGTAGACATCATTTTCGGCCGGAAGCCGCGTGGGCTCGGGGCCCATGAGGTTGGTGCGGAATTCGTCGCTCACGGAGCGCTCCCACTTTCTCTGCCCCTCCGGGAGGGGACTTTCCCGAGGCGCCGCCGAAGCGGCGCCTCGGGCCCAACCGGTTACTTGATCGACTTGCCCTCGGAGCCGAGCTGCTGCGCGGCCTCGACGACGCGCGCGGCCATGCTCTTCTCCGCGAGGGCGCCCCACACGCGGGGGTCGTAGGTCTTCTTGTTGCCGACCTCGCCGTCGACCTTGAGCACGCCGTCGTAGTTCGAGAACATGTGGCCGGCCACGGGGCGCGTGAACGCGTACTGCGTGTCCGTGTCGATGTTCATCTTGATGACGCCGTAGGAGACGGCGTCCGCGATCTCCTGCTCGCTCGAGCCCGATCCGCCGTGGAACACGAGGTCGAACGGGCGGTCCTTGCCGAGCTTCGCGCCGACCTCGGCCTGGATCTCCTTGAGGATCTCGGGGCGGAGCTTGACGTTGCCGGGCTTGTAGACGCCATGCACGTTGCCGAACGTGAGGGCCGTGATGTAGCGGCCGTTCTCGCCCGAGCCGAGCGCCTCGACGGTCGCGAGGCCGTCGGCGACGGTCGAGTAGAGCTTCTCGTTGATGGCGTTCTCCACGCCGTCCTCCTCGCCGCCCACGGCGCCGATCTCGACCTCGAGGATCATCTTCGCGGCGGACGTGCGGGCCAGGAGATCCTTCGCGACGCGGAGGTTCTCCTCAAGCGTCTCGGCGGAGCCGTCCCACATGTGCGAGTTGAAGAACGGGTTGCGGCCCGCCTGGACCTCGGCCTCGGACGCGGCGAGGAGCGGGAGGACGAAGCCCTCGAGCTTGTCCTTCGGGCAGTGGTCGGTGTGGAGCGCGATGTTGATGTCGTAGTTCTTCGCGACCTCGCGCGCGAACGCCGCGAAGCCGAGCGAGCCGGCCACCATGTCCTTCACGGACGCCCCAGACCAGTAGGCGGCGCCGCCCGTGGAGACCTGGATGATGCCGTCCGAGCCGGCCTCGGCGAAGCCGCGGATCGCCGCGTTGAGCGTCTGCGACGACGTGACGTTGACGGCCGGGAACGCGTATCCGCCGTTCTTGGCGGAGTCGATCATCTCGGCGTACTTCTCAGGGGTGGCGATAGGCATAGAAGCTCCTCGAGTCGTGTCCGTGCGGCAGAAATCAGCGCGCGGCGTGCTGGCCACTTCACATCCTAGCGATCGCCGCGGCGGCGGCCACGTGCGGGCCTCCACATGACGTGGAGGCGGCGCTCACCGCCGGGCGCCTGGGTGCGCCCGGCGCAAAGAAAGGACGACGACGGCGCCCCTCCCGCCGTCGTCGTCCTCCATCCGCTCCCCCAGCTTGGGTGAGCAGGCCTTGGCGCCCGTGGGCGCGGTGATCAGTGTTGGGCCGCGACCTGCTGCGCGAACGTCTCGGTCATGCTGCCCACGCCAGTCGTGTCGTCGTAGCCGGGGGTCGAGACGAGCGAGCTGTCGAGGCCGAGCGTCGCGACGTACGTCTGGCCCGTGGCCGGGTAGGCGCGAGCCATGTTGACCGGCGTCGACGGCGAGGCGACGTCACGCATCGCGGCACCTGGCGCAGCCGCCGCCGCGTACACGGCCGGGTTCGCGAAGCCGATCTGCTTGCCCGTGGCCGCCTGAGCGCTCGCCATGAGTCCCGCCGTGAGCGGGCAGGCGAGCGAGGTGCCGCCGATCCGCTCTTCGGCGTAGGCACCCGTGTTGAGCGAGTGGTCGTTCGTGATCGCACTCAGGCCGATTCTGAAGCCCGTCCACGGATCCGCGAGCGCCGCAACGTCCGGTGAGACGCGCTTGCCGTTCGCGAGCCCGGCCGGGACCAGCGCCGCCTGATACGCGGGCTGGGCGAAGGCCGCGCTCGTTCCGCCGCCAGCACCGTAGACGAAGGAACCCGGAAGGGAGCCGCCGTACGCGAGCGTGCCGTTCGGCTGGGCGACGAGCCGCTGGCGCGTGGTGCCCCACGAGGTTTCGAACAGGTAGTTGTTCGACGCTCCGAGGGCCAGGCTCGTGCCGCCCACGGCCGTCACGAACGGGGAGCTCGCCGGGAAGTCCGGCGAGGTGTAGCCGAGGTTGGCCTTCTCGTCGCCGCTGTCACCGCTCGAGAAGTACAGGCCGATGCCCTCGGAGGCCGCCTGGAGGTGGATGTCCTGCTCGCCGCGGAGTGCGTCCGCCGAAACGGCCTCGCCGACGTTGCCGTAGCTGTTGCTCACGATCGTCGCGAGCTTGCCGTCGAGGATCTTCGACATCGCGATGTCGAGGCCGCCGCCGCAGTTGGACCCGGCCGCGTACAGGATCGAGGCGCCGGGAGCCGTCGAGTGGACGGCCTCGACGTCGAGCGCTTCCTCCCCCTGCCAGCCGCTGGGCTGGGCGCAGAGAGCCTGGTCGTAGTACACGGAGGGAAGGTTCTCGCTGTACGTGCTCGACGTGAGGGCCGGAAGACCGTGCAGCGACGAATACTGGTTGGCGTCCTGGAACATCGTGGGAGAGGCGAACGCGTCGATGATCGCCACGGTCTGGCCCGAGCCGGCGGTCGCGTTGACCGTAGTGCCGTCACCGATCCCGTACGTGGCCTGCATCTGCGCCGGCGTGTAGCCGCAGAGAACGGTCGGGACCGACGTCGCACCGGTCTGCGTGGGCGGAACCGTGACCTCCTTCTGGTCCCAATAGCTCGAGCACGGCGTGGACAGGGGAACCGGCGCGACCTGTCCGGACGGCTGGGCGTCGCTGCCCTCGCGGACGCTGTCCGGTCGCGTCAGGAGCCGCCCCTGATCGATGCTCACGCCGGAGACGAGCGGCGCGATGTCGCCCGGCAGCGTGGGGGCCCGGTCCGGCCCGATGACGCTGGAGTTTTGGAACGAATAGGTCTGCTCGGCCACTTGGAACGCCGCGTTGATCTGGGCGACCGTGCCGCGGAACACGACGTACATCCCGCTGGCCGGGACGCCGGTCACGACCATGCCCTGGGCCTTGACCCACGCGACGAGCTGGTCGGTGGCCGCCTGCGACGGCGCAAATTGCGCCTTCCACTGGGCCGGGCTCAGGTACTGGCCGTACGCCGGGTTGCCGGGGGTCGAGACCGCCGTCGCGAACCTCTGAGCCCCCGCCTCATCCGGGAGCTGGAGGTAGATCTCGCCCTCGACCGTCGTGTTGGTGAGCGGGATTCCCGTCTTGGCCCGGGAGCCGGCCCACGAGGGCACCGAGCCGGGATACGACTTCGAGTGTGAGGGCGGTGGGCTCGGCGGTGAAGCCAGGGCCGCCGTCGTCGTGAGCCCTGCTACGCAGGCGACGCTGGCTGCGGTCGCGAGGACCCGAAAGGAAAGCCGATGAGAACTGCGATGAAAGACCATTGTTGTTTCTTCTCCCCCGTCACACGAGATTCAGAAGGCTCGGATGCAGCGACCCTAGTTCTGAAAGAACTGTTGCAGTAGTGTCCGCAAGCTGGGAATTGTCTGTGAATTTGAGAGTCCGCTGTGAGTGGAGGGACGGGAAGCTGCCCGGTAGGCTTGTTCTGCGCAGGGGAGTATCCCGAGCGCTGCACACGTCAACACGTCGGGCGCGGGAGCCTGGCCGGGTGCAGCGGTCTGCCGGTTGTGCGAGGGCAGACGGAAAGACTTGCGGCGGTTACGCCTGCCTGCGAAAGGGACTTCGATGTCCGTCTCCCCTCTTGTCTGGACCGTCACGGTCGTGGTCATCCTGGCCCTCCTCGCGTTCGACTACTTCTTCCACATCCGCAAGGCCCACGCGCCGTCCCTGCAGGAGGCCGCGCTGTGGTCTTCGGTGTACGTGGGCGCGGCGGTGCTGTTCGGCGTGGTCGTCCTCCTGCTTGGCGGGACGGAGATGGGCGGCCAGTACTTCGCGGGCTTCATCACCGAGAAGGCGCTCTCGGTAGACAATCTCTTCGTCTTCCTCGTGATCCTCGCCAGCTTCCGCGTGCCCCGCGAGGATCAGCAGAAGGTACTCCTCTTCGGCATCGTGTTCGCGCTCATCGCCCGCACGGTGTTCATCTTCCTCGGCGTCGCGCTCATCGATGCGTTCTCGTGGATCTTCTACCTCTTCGGAGCGATCCTCCTGCTGACGGCCGGCCAGCTCCTCAAGCCCGGGAGCCACGACGGCGAGGCGGAGAACTTCGTGGTGCGGCTCGCCCGGAAGTTCCTGCACACATCGGAGCGCTACGACGGCGACAGGCTCTTCACGGTCGAGAACGGCCGGCGCGTGCTCACCCCCATGCTGCTCGTCATGGTCGCGATCGGGGGGACGGACGTCCTTTTCGCGCTCGACTCCATCCCCGCGATCTTCGGGCTCACCCAAAACGCGTACATCGTGTTCACGGCCACGGCGTTCTCCCTCATGGGCCTGCGGCAGCTGTTCTTCCTCCTCGACGGCCTCCTCGACCGCCTCATCTACCTCTCCTACGGCCTCGCCGCGATCCTCGCGTTCATCGGCGCGAAGCTCGTGCTGCACGCCCTGCACGAGAACACGCTCCCGTTCATCAACGGCGGCGAGCACGTGAAGGTCTTCGAGGTCACCACGGGGCTCTCGCTCGGCGTCATCATCGGCGTTCTGGCCGTGACGATCGTCGCCTCGCTCGTCAGCCCGGCCGGCAAGGCCCAAACGGCCATCAACAATGCGCGCCGGCACGCCGAGAGCTACCTCGACCTCGAGTACACGGCGGATGCCGCCGAGCGCGAGCGCGTCTACCGGAATCTCGTCGAGGAGGAGCGGGCCATCCGCGCGATGGACAAGAAGTACCGCGACAAGGCGAAGGACGTCGAGGCGATCCGCGCCAAGGTCCGCGAGGCCCACGCGCGCCACGAGGAGTACCTGCGCACGGCAGGCTGATCCACGGTCGCCTTGCGCAGTCGCGGATTCCGACCAGCTTTGGCCGGCGAAAACAAGCGGCGACGGCGCGCCCTCGGCGACACGCCGCC
>NZ_JBKZWT010000192.1:0-7031 GCF_047759905.1 Sinomonas sp. G460-2
CCTGCGCGACGCCCATGACCGTGCTGACGTTGAGCTGCGAGAAGACGCGCTCGACCGCGACGACCTCGGGTTCATAGCGCTCGAGCCAGTCGTCGATCGCGTTCGCGATGACGAGGAGGCGCGCGTCGAGGGGCTGCTCGGCCGACGTGCCGACGACGCCGACCCCGACGAGGGTCGCGCGGCGGTCCCGGGCCACGTCGACGACCCCGAGGCCGCAGCGGGTGAGGCCCGGATCGACTCCGAGTACGCGAAGGTTCACGGTTCCGGCCACGGCGAGGTCACTCGGCCTCGAGGGCCGCCATGACCTCCTCGCTCATGTCCGCGTTCGTGTACACGTTCTGGACGTCGTCGAGATCCTCGAGCGCGTCGACGAGCCGGAGGAACTTCCGCGCGCCGTCGGCGTCGAGCTCGACCTCCATGGACGGCACGAACTCCGCCTCGTCGGTCTCGTACTCGATGCCGGCCTCCGTGAGCGCGTCGCGGATGCCCTGGAGGTCGTGCGGCTCGGAGTAGACGATCCAGTTCTCGCCGCCGTCCTTGACCTCCTCGGCGCCCGCATCGAGGACGGCCATGAGCACGTCGTCCTCGGACAGGCCGTTCTTGAGCAGGCTCACGACGCCCTTGCGCGTGAAGAGGTAGCTCACCGAGCCCTGGTCGGCCATCGAGCCGCCGTTGCGGGTCACCGCGAGGCGCACGTCTGCCGCGGCACGGTTCCGGTTCTCGGTGAGGCACTCGATGAGGAGCGCGGAGCCCTGCGGGCCGCGGGCCTCGTACGAGATCTCGGTGTACTCGATGGACTCGCCGGTCAGCCCCGCGCCGCGCTTGATCGCGCGGTCGATGTTGTCGTTCGGGACGGAGTTCTTCTTGGCCTTCGAGACGGCGAGGTCAAGGGCAGGGTTGCCGGACAGGTCTGGCCCGCCGAGTCGCGCCGCGACCTCGATCGTCTTGATGTACTTGGCGAACGCCTTCGCACGCTTGGCGTCGATGGCCGCCTTCTTGTGCTTGGTGGTAGCCCATTTGGAGTGGCCGGACATGCCTACGCTTCTCCCTTGATCATGCGGATGAAAAGTTCATGGACCCGCCGCTCGCCCGTCACCTCAGGGTGGAACGATGTCGCGAGCAGGTTTCCTGAACGGACTGCGACAATTCTAGACCGGCCGCCCAGCGTGGCCGTGTGGGACGCGTGCTGAGGGTCGACTTCCGCGAGCACCTCGACCGAATCACCCACGCGCTCGACCCACGGGCCGCGGATGAAGACCGCATGCACTGGGCCGCCCGACTGATCGATGTCCTTGAAGTCGAGATCCGTCTCAAACGACTCGCGCTGCCGCCCGAACGCGTTGCGCCGCACCGTAATGTCGAGGCCGCCGAAGGTCTCCTGCGGTTTGTCCGAGAGGTCCTGGGCCGGGTCGGCGATCTCGTTCGCGAGCAGGATCATGCCGGCACACGAACCATAGACGGGGAAGCCCTCTGCGATCCTGCGCTTCAGCGGCTCCGCGACGCCGAACGCCCGCGCTAGCTTGTCGATCGTCGTCGACTCGCCACCCGGGATGACGAGCCCGTCGAGGCCGTCGAGCTCCTCGGCCCGCCGCACCGTCACGGCACGCGCGCCGAGAGCCGTGAGCGCCGCGACATGTTCGCGGACGTCGCCCTGCAGGGCGAGGACTCCGACGCGCAGCTCAGGCTGGACAGACCCAGGCTGGGCGGGGGCTTCGGCTGTAGCGGGGTGCTCGATGGGCGCGGAACTCACCTATCTAGTCTAGTCGGGAGGCCCCGTCGGCCCGCGCCAGGCACCGACCCGGCGGGTCCGGCACGGATCGCGCCGGTAGCATGGACGCCGGACCGACTGACGACAACGAAGAGGATTGCCACATGTGCGGTATCGCCGGCTATTACGGGTTCGGTCAGGATCAGGCTCTGCTCGAGACCATGAACAGCTGCATCCAGCACCGGGGACCCGACGGCGAGGGCTATTTCATCGACGACGTCGCTGAGGGCACCGTGGGCCTCGCCCATCGCCGCCTCGCGATCGTCGACCGGGCCCACGGGCAGGAGCCCATGATCAGCGCCGACGGCGAGACGATCCTCGTCTACAACGGCGAGGTCTACAACTATCGCGAGCTGCGCGCGGAGCTCGAGGCCTTGGGCCGCACGTTCGCGACCGTCTCGGACACCGAGGTGGTGCTCCAAGCGTTCGAGGAGTGGGGCACGGACGCGTTCGACCGCTTCAACGGCATGTTCGGGCTCGCGATCCTCGACCGGAAGAACGGCCGGCTCGTCCTGGCCCGCGACCACTTCGGCATCAAGCCCCTCTACTGGGCCAACGCAGGCACCGAGCACGAGCCGCAGCTCCTGTTCGGCTCGGAGATCAAGCCGCTCCTCGCGACCGGCAAGATCGAGGCGAAGCCCAACGAGCGCATCCTCTACCGCTACCTGCGCTTCCGCATCCACGACGACACTGCTGAGACGTTCTTCGACGGGGTCAACAAGCTCCTCCCCGGCGAGATGCTCACGGTCGACCTCACGTCGGGGCGCTTCCGGATCTCGAGCTACACGCGCCTCCTCGAGGAGCTCGAGGAGCTCTCGAAGGTCGAAACCCCGTACACGCCCGCGGTGACCGACGAGTACCGCAAGCGGTTCACGGAGGCCATCCGAATCCGCCTCAACTCCGAGGTCCCAGTGGGCAGCGCGCTCTCCGGCGGGCTCGACTCCTCCGCCGTCGTCGTCACCATCAACCGGCTCATGCAGGAGAACGCGGAGGGCCTCGAGGCCGTCGGCGCGAAGCAGAACACGTTCAGCGCGGTCTTCCCCAACGCGATCAACGACGAGGAAGCCTACGCCGACGCCGCGATCGCGGTCTGCAGCGGCAACATCGAGGCGCACAAGATCAAGCCGACGCCGGAGAGCTTCGACGCGGACCTCGAGGACTTCGTCCGCACTATGGAGGAGCCGATCATCTCCTCGGGCCCGTACGCTCAGTACTGCGTCATGAAGGAAGCCTCGAAGCACGTCACGGTCCTGCTCGACGGCCAGGGCGCCGACGAGATGATGGCCGGCTACATCCCGTACTACTTCGCGTACCTGCGCCAGCTCAAGGATGACGGCGACCTCGCGACGCTCGCCAAGGAATCGTCGTCGAGCCTTGACATCTTCTACCGCCTGGGCCGGTTCCGGCTCAGGGGCATGGCGAGCGGCAGGAAGACCGTCTCGATGGCGACGCTGCTCAAGAGGGACTGGGCACAGCAGTTCACCGGCGAAGCGTTCGGCAACATTCCCGCGAACCTCAAGCTCCGCCTCATCGACGACCTCTTCGCCAAGTCCCTCCCGTCGCTCCTGCGGTACGAGGACAAGAACACCATGCGGTTCTCCCTTGAGGGCCGCGTCCCGTTCCTCGACAAGGAAGTGGTCAAGTACCTGTTCAGCCTCTCGGACGAGGCGATCATCAAGGAGGGCTGGAACAAGCGCGTCCTGCGCGACGCGACGCGCGGCCTCCTGCCTGAGATGATCAGCAACCGCCGCAACAAGATCGGCTTCACGACGCCCGAGGCGGAGTGGTTCAAGCTCATGAAGGAGCGGATCTACAAGATCTTCATGTCGAACTCCTTCTACAGCCGCCCCTACTGGGACCGCGAGCAGGTCCTCACCGCGTTCGAGGAGTACCTCAACGGCAAGAACGACGCCGACACGATGATCTTCTGGCGGCTCCTCAACGTCGAGCTGTGGTTCCGCGAGTTCATCGACAAGAACGAGGCCCCCGCGGACGTCAAGGTCAACAAGAGCGACTACGAGGCCAACCCCGGCAAGGAGCTCGACATCGTCTCCGGCCGGGTGAGGTTCCGCCGCTACCCTCTCCAGACCGAGGTGTTCGCGCGCGACACCGCCCTCGAGCCTGCCGTGGCCGGCTACGTCGAGCGGTTCTTCGCGGGCCTCTCCGTGGCGCCCGAGGGGACGCGCGCGGCGGTCGACGGCCGGCCGTGGTACGCGCTCGTGAGCGAGAAGATCGTCGCCATCACGCAGGGCCGTTCATTCCCCGTGTGGGAGATCGAGGTCTCCGCCGCCGCCCGTGTGCTGAGCCGGTTCGTGACGCGCACGCCGGCGGGGATCGGGCTCGGGAGCCCGTGGTCGATGCAGATCGCGATCGACGAGGTCGGGCTACCGCTCATCGTGAAGGCCGCCGCGGCCTCGGTGGTCGGCAAGTTCCAGGGCAAGAGCGGCGTCTTCTACGACGTCGTGGGCCACAACATCAACGCGATCGACGGCGCGACCCCGTACAGCCTGGGTGCCGCGAGCAACTCGGTGAAGCTCGCCCCCAAGGATCCGGACGGCGTCGCTCGAGCCATCAGCGCCGCGGTGCGGGCCACCCTCCCGGCCGACGCCGCGGCGACCTTCGGCGGGACCGCGATCATGGACGCGAACGATCTCGGCGTCGTCGTCATGGGCCACGACACCGCCCTGCCGAAGGAGACCATCGCCGGGATGTTCAGGGACAACCCGCAGGGCCAGGGCTCGCAGGCCACGCCCATGTCTCTCGTCTTCGCGCAGGAGAGCACGGCCGGGGAAAGCCTTCCCCAGGGGTAGCCCCACGGGGACTGGCCCCCAACGGCGTCCGTCGCGGCCCCGGGTTCTTGCCCGGGGCCGCGGTGCGTGAAAGGCTCCTTTCATGGCCAACCCCCTCCTGACTCCGAGCACCCTTCCGTACGGGCTTCCCCCGTTTGCCGCGATCCGTGACGAGCACTATGCCGAGGCCGTGGACGCCGGCATCGCCGCGCAGCTCGCCGAGCTCGACGCCATCGCGGGCTCGACCGAGCCGCCGACGTTCGAGAACACGGCTGCGGCGATGGAGCGCAGCGGGCGGCTCCTCACGCGGGCGGTCGCCGCCTTCATGACGATGGTGTCCTCCCACGGGACCGAGCCGATCCGCGAGCTCGAAACGCAGCTCATGCCCAAGCTCAGCGCCCATCAGGATGCCATCCTGCTCGACCGGCGGCTCCGCGACCGCTTCGCCGCGATCGACGCCTCCGGCCTCGATTCCGAGTCCGCGCGCCTCGTCGACGAATGGCTCAACGACTTCCGGCGCGCGGGAGCGAACCTCGACGACGCCGGCCAGGCGCGCCTGCGCGAGCTCAACGCCGAGCTCTCGCGCCTCGGCACCGAGTACGGCCAGCGCGTTGCCCAGGCCATCAACGATGCGGCGGTCCTCGTGACCGACGAGGCCCAGCTCGCCGGGCTCAGCGACGACGACCGCGCGAGCGCCGCGCAGGCCGCCCGGACCGCCGGGCACGAATCCGGCTGGCTCATCACGCTCATCCAGCCGACGGGGCAGCCGCTCCTCTCCGTCCTCGAGGACCGCGAGCTGCGGCGGCGCGTGTTCGAGGCGTCGGTGGCACGCGGGAGCGCGGGCGGCGAGACGGACGTGCTCGGACTGGTCCAGGACATGGTCCGCCTCCGCGCCGAGAAGGCCTCGCTCCTCGGCTATGCGAGCTTTGCCGACCTCGCCGTCGACGATCAGACCGCGCCGTCTTTCGACGCTGTCCACGCGATGCTCGCGCAGCTCGCGCCCGCGGCGGTGCGGAACGCCGCCTCCGAGGCACAGCAGCTCGCCGAAGCGGCGGGCCACGCGCTCGAGCCGTGGGACTGGTCCTTCTACTCGGCGGCCGTGCGCCGCGACAAGTACGCCGTGGACGAGAAGGCGCTCCGTCCGTACTTCGAGCTCGACACCGTGCTGCGCGACGGGATCTTCTTCGCGGCGGGCCAGCTCTATGGCCTCCGGTTCGAGGAGCGCCCGGACCTCGAGGGTTACCACGAGGACGTGCGCGTGTGGGAGGTCTTCGACGCCGACGGCGCCGGCCTCGGGCTCTTCCTCGGCGACTACTTCACGCGAACCACGAAGCGCGGCGGCGCGTGGATGAACGCCCTCGTCGAGCAGTCCGCGCTCACGGGCGACCGGCCCGTGGTCATCAACAACCTCAACGTCCCGAAGCCCGCGCCCGGCGAACCCGCGCTCTTGACCCTCGACGAGGCCCGCACGGCGTTCCACGAATTCGGCCACGCACTGCACGGCCTGCTCTCCCACGTCACGTTCCCGAAGTTCTCGGGCACGAACGTGCCGCGCGACTTCGTCGAGTACCCGTCCCAGGTCAACGAGATGTGGCTCCTGTGGCCCGAGGTCGTGGCGAATTACGCTCGGCACCACGAGACCGGGGAGCCGCTCCCCCAAGCCCAGATCGACGCACTCGACGCCGCGAGTCTGTGGGGCGAGGGCTTTGCGACCACCGAATACCTCGGCGCCGCCCTCCTCGACCTCGCGTGGCACCGGCTCGCGGCGGGCGAGGATCCCGGCGACGCTCTCGAGTTCGAGGCGAAGGCGCTCGCCGAGGCGGGCATCTCGGTTCCGCTCATCCCGCCGCGGTACCGCACGGGGTACTTCCAGCACATCTTCGCGGGCGGGTGGTACGCCGCGGGCTACTGGTCCTACATCTGGAGCGAAGTTCTCGACGCGGACACCGTCGAATG
Source organism: Sinomonas sp. G460-2 (assembly GCF_047759905.1). Lineage (NCBI taxonomy): Bacteria > Bacillati > Actinomycetota > Actinomycetes > Micrococcales > Micrococcaceae > Sinomonas > Sinomonas sp. G460-2. The sequence continues at coordinate 6,514 of NZ_JBKZWT010000192.1, forward strand.
GTTCAAGGAGAACGGCGGCCTCACGCGCGCCAACGGCGACACGTTCCGCGGCGAGCTCCTCTCGCGCGGGTTCTCGCGCGATCCGCTGGATTCGTTCCGTGCCTTCCGCGGCAGGGACGCCGCCGTCGCCCCGCTCCTCGCTCGGCGCGGCCTCGGCTGATCCTCCGCACAGGGTCCTTCTCCTCTGACGTGCGGCTTCGTGGCGAGCGAAGCTGGGAAGAGAGCCGAGGGGACCGTCGATGCACGTCTTCAAGGACCGGGCAGAGGCTGGCCGGGAACTCGCGCGGGCACTTCTCGGGCACCGCGGCGAGGACCTCGTGGTGCTCGGGCTCCCCCGTGGCGGCGTCCCGGTCGCGTTCGAGGTTGCCATGGCGCTCGAAGCGCCGCTCGACGTCATCGTGGTGCGCAAGCTGGGCGTCCCGTTCCAGCCCGAGCTCGCCATGGGCGCGATCGCCGAGCATGGCGCTCGCGTCGTCGATCCGCGCGTCGTGCGTCTTGCCGGCGTCTCGGAGCGCGAG
>NZ_JBKZWT010000193.1:0-6914 GCF_047759905.1 Sinomonas sp. G460-2
GAGGCCCACGGGCCGGGGCAGCTCGACGTGCTCGTCGTCGAGCGGGACGAGGAGGGCGTGGGAGAGGAGCCAATCGACCGGATTGTCCGTGCGCCGCCCGGGCCGCACACGCCCCTCGGCGTGGGGGACCGCGCCGACGGGCCAGTTCGTGAACTTGACCAGGACCTCGCGCGTGCGGGGCGGGGCGCCGTCGAGCGCCTCCGGCAGCCCCGCCCAGCGCTCGAGCGCGTACGCGGCCGCGATGTGATGCTCGACCGGCTGCTGTTGGGTGGCCGCGGGGATCGAGTTGACGATGTCCGCCGCGCGGTCGGCGAAGAACTGCGACGCGGTGGCGAGCTCGGTGTAGCAGCGGCCAAGCCCCGCCGGGTAGCTTCCGAGGACCTCGCGAACCCGTGCAACCGGCTGGTAATAGCGGCGGCGGCTCCCGGACGCGGAATGGATCGAGTCCGGCGGATCGGCGCGATAGATGAGCGCGAGCTGGGAGAGTTCGGCGAGGATCGCGTCGAGGGTGCCGAGCGTCGCGTTGCCCACGGCGTGCCGCAGCTCGACGGCGCTGCCGCTGCGGCCCTCGTCCTCATCGGTCGTGAGAACGAGTGCCTCGAGGACCTCGAGCTGCGGCTTGGACAGCGTCTCGAGCGCGCGCTGGAGGCTCACCCTCGCGCAGGCTCGGGCCGCGAGGGCAGCGAAGTCGGGGACGCCGGGCATGATGAGGTCGGGTCTGGAGGTGAAGAGCCTGCGCAGGGAATCGTTGCCCCGGGCGGTGAGTTCCTCGGCGAGAGCGCGGATCGACGACATGCCCTTAGCGCTTCCTCCGATCGATGAATCCCGCCACGAGTGCGGCGCCGAGGAGGGCGAAGGCGACGGGGAGCCCGTACAGCACGACGCCGGCCATCCAGCCGGGTGGGGTCTGCCCCGACGAGGCGAGTCCGATGGCAAGCGCCACCATGGCGAGGGAGAAGACCGCGACGGCGGCGCCGCCCCATGAGGCGGCGCGGCGGAATGTTGGCGCCATGCTTCCAAACCTAACAGCGACGGCGGTTCCGTGCTCGGTCCGATAGTCACGTGAGTCGCACTGTGCTTCAGGCGAACCGCGGCGGTGGCGCGGCGGGCCAGCCAGTAACCTAGAAGGTAGCGGCGCCGGGTCCGGCGTGCGCGCTTCTTATGCGGGCGGCTCTTGGGTTCGCCCGCATCGACAGATTGGGGTCAGGGCAGTGCCCACTGGCAAGGTCAAGTTCTTCGACAAGGCGAAAGGCTTCGGGTTCATCGCAGGCGACGACGGCCACGAGGTCTTCCTGCCGGGCAGCGCCGTGCCCGTCGATGCCGGGGAGATCAGGACCGGAACCCGGCTCGAGTACGGCGTCGCCGAGGGCAAGCGCGGCCCGCAGGCCCTGAGCGTCCGCGTGCTCGACAAGATCCCCTCGGTCGCCCGCGCGAAGCGCATGCCGGCGCGCGAGCTCGCCCCGATCGTGCAGGATCTCGTGAGCGTCCTGGACAACCTGTCCGGCCAGCTCTCGAAGGGCACGTACCCCGAGAAGGGCACCGTGATCGCGGCTGCCCTCCGCCGCGTCGCGGATCAGCTCGACGCCTGACATGGACCCCGACGTGACTCCCGCCCCCTCTGCCAAGCCCGAGCGCCGCGCCGGCGTGCCCGTATGGCGCGTGGGCAAGCCGGACGCCTTCCTCGCTGGCTCCGTCGACTTCGCCCGCACGGCGCTGCTCGACGCCGTCGAACCTGCCCAGGTCGGCCAGCACGTCGCCGCGAAGAGCGAGGGCGAGCGGCTCGTCACCCACCTCTTCGAGAGCCTCCGCCCCGGTTACCGCGGCTGGCAGTGGTACGTGACGCTCGCCCGCGTGTCGCGGTCCAAGACGCCGACCGTGAGCGAGCTGGGCATCCTCCCGAGCGAGAACTCCGTCCTCGCGCCCGAGTGGGTGCCGTGGTCCGAGCGCGTGCGGCCTGAGGACCGTGACGAGGAGGCCCCCGCGGTCGAAGAGGCCGAGGACGACGACGAGGCTGCCGCCGGCGAAGCGGACGACGCCGGCGAAGCGGATGCCGACGACGCCGAGGCCGAGGAGGCCGGCGTCACCGACATCGACGACGAACTCGACTGACGAGGACTCTCTCTAACAGTTCAGGGGTCAGCTCCCGCGGGTGGAACACCCGCGGGAGCTGACCCCTGAACCTTAATCGAGGGGTGGCGGTGGCTCAGCCGCGCAGCTGGCGCACCACGTAGTCGATGCACTGCGTGAGCTTCGTGACGTCGTCCGGCTCGACCGCGACGAACGTCGCAATGCGGAGCTGGTTCCGGCCGAGCTTGCGGTACGGCTCGGTGTCGACCACGCCGTTGGCGCGCAGGACCTTGGCGATCTGGGCGGCGTCGATCGCCTCGTCGAAGTCAATCGTCGCGATGACGTTCGAACGGTCCGCCGGGTCGGCGACGTAGGGCGTCGCGAAGTCGGACGCCTCGGCCCACGCGTAGACGCGGCTCGCGGAGTCCGCCGTGCGCTTCGCGGCCCACGCGAGCCCGCCCTGCGCATTGAGCCACTCGACCTGGGTGTTGAGGCTCACGAGCGTCGTGAGGCTCGGCGTGTTGTAGGTCTGGTTGAGCCTCGAGTTGTCGACCGCGGTCTTGAGGTCGAGGAAGTCCGGGATCCAGCGGCCGGACGCCTTGATCTCCTCGACGCGTGCGAGCGCGGCGGGGGAGAACAGCGCAAGCCACAGGCCGCCGTCGGACGCGAAGTTCTTCTGGGGCGCGAAGTAGTAGACGTCGCTCTCGGCGACGTCTACGTCGAGGCCGCCAGCGGCGCTCGTCGCGTCGATCACCACGAGCGAGCCCTCGTCGGCGCCCTGGACGCGGCGCACGGGGGCTGCGACGCCCGTGGAGGTCTCGTTCTGCGGCCAGGCGTAGACGTCGACCCCGGCCTCCGCCACCGGCTCGGGACGGGTGCCCGGCTCGGACGTGAGGATGCTCGAGGCCTCGAGGAACGGGGCCTTGTCCGTGGCCTTCGCGAACTTGGAGCCGAATTCGCCGAAGGAGAGGTGCTGCGCCTTCGAGCGGACGAGTCCGAACGAGGCCGCGTCCCAGAACGCGGTGGAGCCGCCCACGCCGAGGACCACCTCGTAGCCCTCGGGAGCCCGGAAGAACGCAGAGAGCCCCTCGCGGACCGAGCCCACGAGGTTCTTGACGGGAGCCTGGCGATGAGACGTGCCCAGGAGCGTGGCACCGGCGGCTGCGATCGCGTCGACCTGTTCCTTGCGGACCTTCGAGGGCCCGGCGCCGAAGCGACCGTCGGCCGGCAGAAGGTCGGCGGGAATGTCCAATCGGGTCGTTGCGCTCACAGAAGGCTCCTTGCTTGCGATTCCGGGCGGTAGGCTCCCTTCCGCCCCCGAAACAGTCTGCCGCAACGCTTCGGCGGCGTGCGAATTCGAGAAGCGCCGCCGTCGCACGCCGCTAATCTGAGCAGTTCAAAATAAGCTAGACTGTGAGTGGCGTTGCGTACTGTGCCCAGTGCTCGCATCGCCTCCGGCTGGGCCGCAGCCATTCGTCACGAGGAGCCGCTGACCGCATGACCGATCTCATCGACACCACCGAGATGTACCTCCGCACCATCCTCGAGCTCGAGGAGGAGGGGATCGTTCCCCTGCGGGCGCGCATCGCCGAGCGGTTGCGGCACTCGGGGCCGACCGTGTCGCAGACGGTGGCTCGCATGGAGCGCGACGGGCTCGTGGTCGTCTCGGGTGACCGGCACCTCGAGCTCACCGAGGCGGGGCGCAAGCGGGCCACGGAGGTCATGCGCAAGCACCGGCTCGCCGAGCGCCTGCTCTCGGACGTCATCGGGCTCGACTGGGCCTATGTGCACGACGAAGCGTGCCGCTGGGAGCACGTCATGAGCGAGCGCGTCGAGCGGCGGCTCTATGACCTCCTGGGCAAGCCGAGCGAGTCGCCCTATGGGAATCCGATCCCAGGCCTCGAGGCGCTCGGCGGTGAGCCGTCCGAGGGCTTCACCCAGGGCGTCGTGACACTCGTCGACGCGATGCGTGACTACGCGCCGGGCTCGCGCGTGGTGGTGTGCCGGCTCGCCGAGCCCATCCAGGTGGACCCAGAGCTGCTCGCCCAGCTCGACGAGGGCGGCATCCGCCCAGGCGCCAAGATCGCGCTCGAGCGCGTGGGCGACTACATCTCTGTCCGCACGCCCAAGGTCGACGGCGCGCTCGAACTGCCCGTCGAGGTCGCGGCCCACGTCTTCGTTTCGATCAGCTAGCGGCAACTTCACACGAACGAACACGGTCTTCGCACAAATATCCACTCCATGGATAAACCGAGAGCGCGGTCAGGTGTGACGCATCTCTCAATAATGGTCACGGGATGATTACGGCGCGGGAGCTCGGCTGAGGGGTCGACCCGACCCGGGAGCAGCCCCCTTCGACCCGTGGAGGGCCAGAGGTCCCGAATTCCGCGCCGTGTCAGCGGTTTCGGGCCCAGTTGGAAATCTGCCGTATCCCCTCCGTGACTGTCTGAGATCTCGCTGTGATCCGAATGTGACTTTTAGTGCGAGGTCGGGTACGCTCGATCCTGTTCCAACTCCAACCAAGTTGGAACATCCGGTCGGATTGCCTAGCTCTGCCACCGTCCGGAATCCGTTCGCACAACCGTCTGGCAGGGGCGGGGGAACCACTTTCGGTCCTCCTCACAAGGGAGGTCCTTGGGGTAAAGCAGCCCGGTGCTTGCACCGGGAGGCCGGATACTTCCAGTCCGAACCCGACAGCTCACCTCGCAGGCATTGGGAGAGGCTACCTCTGTGTCGTCACGCAACGTCATTGCGCGTCACCGGGCCGCGCCGGTCCGCAGTATTCCCGTCAGGGATGCTGTGCAGGCCGCGTCGGGTAACGCGGACAGCGCCAGCCGTCAGGCTGGCGTGTTTGTTGCTGGAATGCATCTGACCGTCATGTCGGGCTCGCCCGCCGTGATCGAGGATGCACAGCGCAAGGCCGCGATCCTCTCCGACGCATTCCGCGCCCCGTGCGCGGTCGCGTCAAAGAAGGCGAACTCGCCGCACCTAGCAAGCTCCGCCTTCTACACGCTCCGCTGACCCCCTGATCGAGAGGCTCACGGCTTCCCCCAGTGGCCGTGCCCTCATCCGCGCACCGAGACCCATGGTGCGCGGGAGACGAAAGAGAGAAACGCCCCAGATGTCCACTCGCGCTGGAATCGCTCGGCACCGCGCCGAGAACACTTCCTCCATCGCCGTGATCGCGAAGGCGGTGACGGAGAACGCCGGCGGCATGGGTCGCCAGGCTGCCGTTATTGCTGCAGCGTCCGGTCTCGTCCTCACCAGCGGTGTTGCTGCTAACGCCGCTGAAGCCCCTACGCAGCGCGAGGCATCCGCCCCGACCGCTCTTGAGGTTCAGACGGCTGTCGACGCCAACGTGGCTGCCGACGCCGGTGCTCAGGTGAGCTTCGAGCGTCCCGCTGTTGAGTCCACCGCCGCCCCGGTCGTGGCCCCGGCCCCCGTCGCGGCGCCGGTCGTTCAGACCGCTGCCACCACGACGAACGCGGTCGCACAGACCGCCACGGCCGTTGCGAAGCCTGTCGCCTCGACGGGCCTCGGCGCCGCGATCGCCGCCGCCGCGTACGCCCAGCTCGGCGTCCACCAGGACTGCACCGCGCTCGTGACCAACGCGCTTGCCGCGGTCGGGATCTACTACCACGGCTGGCCGGCCGGCTACCTCTCGCTCGGCCGCACGGTGAGCGCCGCCGAGGCTCAGCCCGGTGACCTCGCCTACTACCAGAACGGTGGCATGGGCATGGCCCACATCGCCGTCTACGTCGGCAACGGCATGGCCGTGCACGGCGGTTGGAACGGCAACACGACCTCGCTCTACAGCGTGAACGTGGGCTCCGGTCCGGTCTTCATCCGCGTCGGCGGCTGATCACCACAGCTCAGGCAAGGCGCTCCTCCCGTTCCGGGAGGGGCGCTTTGTCGTTTCCGGGGTGGTGAAAGCTGACGCGCTGGCGGCGTAGATGGGGCCCCACAGGCGCCGGCACAGGTGACTGAGGCGTGAACAATGGCGAACACGTTGCGCCGTGGCGCGGGGTCCGTTCGGTGAACTGCAAATCCGTTCAGTACTCTAAGAGAGTCGATCAGCCCGGCCAAGCACAGGGCAGCCGGCCCTGTGCCCCTGACCGGGTGCGGCCGTGAAGAGGCACGCGCATGCGCACACTCGTCTTGAATGCCGGATACGAACCACTGGCGGTAGTCAGCTTCCGCCGGGCGCTCGTCCTTGTCCTCGCCGGTAAGGCGAGCATCGTGGCCGAAGACGGCGATCCAGTCGTCGGCCCCCGCGATGTCCTGGGGCGCCCCTCCGTCATCCTGCTCAACCGGTACATCAGACCGCGCCGCACGCACGCGGCGACCGTCAGCAGACGGGGCGTGCTGCGACGCGACGGGCATGTGTGCGCGTATTGCGGCAAGACCGCCCACACGATCGATCACGTTCTCCCCAAGTCCCGCGGTGGCGCGGACAGCTGGGAGAATCTGGTCGCGTGCTGCCTGCGGTGCAACAACGTGAAGGGCGATCAGACTCCCGCGGAGATGGGGTGGAAGCTCCGTTTCACGCCCCAGGCCCCGGTCGGGACCGTGTGGCAGATCAAGGAGCTGGAGAAGCCCGTGGCCCAGTGGAGTCCGTTCCTCGCGCCGGAGTCGGCCGCCTGAACAGCGACACGCCCGAGTTCGGGGGCGCCGGGCTCGCCTTCGACGCGATCGTGCTCGCAGGCGGTCGTTCGAGCCGCCTGGGAGGGTATCCCAAGCCCCGCCTCGTGTACGAGGGTGTCACGCTCCTCGACCGCGCCCTGGGTGCCGTGAGCGCGGCGCGGCGCGTCGCCGTCGTCGGCCCCGAGCCGGACGCTCGGGAGTTC
>NZ_JBKZWT010000194.1:0-6912 GCF_047759905.1 Sinomonas sp. G460-2
TCATGTCAATCGTGCGGGTGAGCCGGAGGGCGCGCTCGCTCAGCGCGCCGCGGACCTTCGTGCGGGCCCGCTCGTCGCCCGCGAGCACCACGAGCTGGACGCCGCCGTCGTCGACGAGGCGATTGACCTCGGCAGCGACGTCCGCCCCGTTGCGGCGCCAGATCTCCTCGGTGCGGTGCTGGTACTTCCCCTGCGAATAGCCGCCGAGCGGCACCTTCGTGATGTTCTCCGTGATCCCGTGGACCTCGTGGCGGACCGCCGACCGCGCCGCCGACGCGCGGTGCCGGCTGACTTCCGCGTCCGCGCGCTCGGCCTCCACCACGAGATAGTCGACGTCGGAGCCACGCACCGCAGCGAGCGGGAGCAGGTCCGGAATGGGCGCGATCTCCACGAACGGCTGCGTGGGCGCACCGGGCAGCACCTCATTGACGGCGACCTGGCCGCCGTGGATCAGCACGAAGCGCGACGCCGGGCTCGCGGCCCCGTCCGCCGTCCAGTCGACGCCCTCCGCGGCCCGGGCGTCGGGATCGGCGGCCCCGGCCCTCGAGAGGGCGCGCGCGATCACCTGGCCGAGGGTGTCAGCGCGCCCGAGGGTCGCAACGCTTCCCGTGCTCACTTCCGCGTGGACCATGCACCAGGGACCGGGCCGGCGGAGGACCTCCATGAGGTCGGCGAGCGCGCGCACCGTCAGGTGCTCGCCTTCTCCACGACGAAGTCGCCTCCGGGGAAGACGACGGACTCGTGGCCATCGTCGAATCGGACCAGATAGGGCGGCTCGCCGTTGTCTCCGCGAACCTCGATGATCTCACCGTGCCGATCGTGGGATTCCACGGTTCGGCCTCGGATGACGATCCGATCGCCCTGCACTGCGTTCATGGCGGATCACCTCCTTGTGCTCCCGAGCGTACGTAGCGGCGTCCGCGCGCGGAAGGGGCCGAGCAGCGATGCACGGGGCCGACGGGCGGGGCACGGCCGGGTTCGGCGGGGCCCGGCCCGGTTGGGTCGGGCGCGGGGGTGGGATCGCGGCGGATGCCGCGCGCAAAGAGCGCGTCAAAGAACGACGGCGGGGCGTTGGGATTCCGTCAAGGGCCCCTTCGCGGCGCCGCGCCGGTGTTGTCATGGTTCTGCGACCACTCGCGCCCCGCGGGCGGGTCGCGGGAGGACAGCCATGAACACCATCTCGAGCACGGTTCCCCTCGTCGTCCTCGACGACATCGGGGTATTCCGGCGCTATCGCGACGTCGGGGCGCTCGCTGCGTCGGGCCAGCGGCCCGAGTCGACCCGCTGCGTCGTGGACCGGGACGGGCAGTACTTCCACCTCGAAGCCGATCCGGCCGGGAACCTCACGCTCAGCCGGCCCCTCGGCCCGATCGAGTTCTACTCCCTGCGGCAGCAGTTCGTGCGCGACCAGCATCGGCATCCCGAGCTGCACCGCATCCTGCGGATCTACCCGGACACGATGGGCGCGTTCCTCGACTCTCTGTTCGAGGAGCTCTCGCTCGAGGAGCCGGGCGACGAGCAGCAGTGGCTCGTCATCACCGGAGGCCAGACGTTGCGGGCCCCCGGACTCGACGCGGTAGACCGCCGGGTGGTCCGCGCGCCCGAGGCTGCGGTCGTCGTCGACCCCTTCGGTCACCGGTATCGCCCGCACATGGTGCGCCGGGGCGGGCTCGCGCGGCGGCTGCGGGGCCGGCCTGTCTACGTCGAGATCGCGGGCTAGCCGGCCTCTTGGCACGCGTGGCCTTGCGCCCGGGCGTCCACCACCGATAGGTGTTGACCATGCACAGCGATGACACACGGCCGGCGTCGGAGTTCTGGGACGAGCTGTACGGCGAGCGCGAGCAGGTGTGGAGCGGCAAGCCGAACGCTGCCCTCGTGAGCGAGATCGAGATGGTCGCGCCCGGACGGGCGCTCGACCTCGGATGCGGCGAGGGCGCCGACGCCTTGTGGCTCGCGCAGCGGGGCTGGACGGTCACGGGCGTGGACATCTCCGGCGTCGCCCTCGAGCGGGCCGCGCGCCACGCGCTGGAGGCGGGCCTCGAGGAGCGGACCGTGTGGCTGCACCGCGACCTCGCGGAGTGGGAGCCGGACGCCGAGTACGATCTCGTGTCCGCGCAATTCCTGCACTCGCCGCTCGAGTTCCCGCGCGAGCGCGTGCTCCTGACGGCCGCCCGGGCCGTGGCGCCCGGCGGGCTGCTGCTCGTGGTGGGGCACGCGGACTTCCCGCCGTGGGCGCAACACGCGCATGAAGGCGGGCGCGCGCAGCCGCCCACCGCCAGAGAGCTCGCGCTCGCGCTCGGCCTCCCCGCAGAGCAGTGGACGGTCGAAGCCCGCACGTCCGAGGGCCGCGAGGCCACGGGCCCGGACGGCCAGAAGGCGATCCTGACCGACGCCATCCTGAGGGCCCGGCGAACCAGCTAGCCCCGCCCCGGGGCCGTCTCGGGTACAGCTACCCGAGACGCGAAGCGGATGGCTGACACCCTTTGGTGACACTTTGACCTAAAATGTGGGTATGCCCCGCATTCAGGCCGAGTCGAACGCCGCCCAACGTGCCCTCACGCAACGCCGCATCCTCGACGCGTTCGGCGAGCTCCTGTTCACCCGCGGCCTACCCGGGCTCACGATGACCGACGTCGCGCGTCAGGCGGGAATCGGCCGCACAGCCGTCTACAACTACTACGCCGACCTCGAGGAACTCCTCATCGGCTACGCGCTCGACGAGACGGGCCGCTTCCTCATCGAGCTCAAGGAGGAGCTCGCCGCGCTCACCAACCCCGTGGACCGGCTGGCCGTCTACGTGCGCGCTCAGGTCGAGGACCTCTCCCGCCGCCACCTCCCGCCGGGACCTGCGATGCGGGCGGTGCTCTCGCCGTCGTCGTTCGCGAAGCTCGGCGACCATGTCGGCGAGCTCAACGCGGTGCTGCGCGACATCCTGAGGACCTGCATGGACGAGGGGTACATCCCGCGCGCCGATCTCGAGGAGCTCGCCCAGCTCGTGCTGGGCTCGCTCGCCGCGAGCGCCGACCGCGGCCGCAAGGAGGCCGCCCAGGACTCCGACCCGGCCACGCCGGCCGATCACACCGAGGCGACCGTGCGCTTCATTCAGCGCGGGGTCGGCGCGCGCTTCGACGAGATGGGGCGTCCGGTCCAGAGCTGACGCGGGGCAGCAGCCCTACTGCGGCGGCGTGACCGGCACGAGCGGACTCGGTGTCGCGCCCTCGCACAGCAGAGTGCCCGGAGTCTGGTCGATGATCCCCGGATCCTTGAGCTCCTTGAACGAGGGCAGAAGGATAAGGTCCACCGTCGCGTCGCCACGGCCGTCGAACCGGAAGACGCTCCCGGGGACGTGGCGCTGGACCGTGAACGCCGCGCTCTCCCCGGCGGGTCCGGCGACGATGACCGCCGTGGGCGATCCCGCCGCCTTCTCGTTGTCAACGGTGCCGACGGCGAACTTCCGCTGCGCGAGCTGGTCGCCGATGGTCTTCGCGAGACCCTCCTTGCCAGCCGCGTTGAAGACGTTGACGTGCACGGACTCGGGCGGAGAATAGTCGAACGTCGCAGACGGGCAGCCGAGCGTCTGCACCGCCGAGGCTTGGGGCTGCGGAATCACGAGCCGGCCGGTCAGAACGGCCCACGCCCCGCCCACTCCGAGCACGACGATCGCCACGAGAAGCGTCAGCATGAAGCCGTGCAGGATCCGCCGGCGCAAGTGGCCACGGTGCCCGGTCTCATCCGGGCCCGGCTCGAACTGCGAGCGAAGCTGCTCCCCGTTGACAACGCGGTGCCCGTGGTAGACGTCCAGATCCTTGTGCTTATGGCTCACGGTCGCGGCCTTGGATCAGGCGTCGAGGTCCAGGACGCGGGCGTGGATGGCCGTGCGCTGGTGGAGCGCCGTCCGAAGCGCCCGGTGGAGGCCGTCCTCGAGATACAGGACGCCCTTGTACTGCACGACGTGCGGGAACAGGTCGCCGAAGAACGTCGAGTCCTCGGCCAGGAGGGCCTCGAGGTCGAGCGTGCGCTTCGTGGTGACGAGCTCGTCGAGCCGCACCGCGCGCGGAGGAAGCGCGGCCCAATCCTTGGGCGTGTTGTACCCATGGTCCGGGTAGGGGCGCCCGTCCCCCACTGCTTTGAAGATCACACGACTAGAGTAAACAAGCCGGCGCCCACCATCATGCGGACATTCCACGCTGAGCAGATTGTGGCCGAACGGTTACGCGGCACCCTCGCGAGAGTCCCCTAGGGAACCCGGCGGCGCCCCGCGGCTGACAGAATGGGCACATGGAGACCCGCCCCCCGTACGCCCTGCTCCTTGACGTCGACGGCCCGATCGCGAGCCCCGTGAGCCGCACGGTCCGCCCCGAAATCATCGGCCTCCTGCTCGAGCTCGGCTCGTCCGGGATCCCGATTGTTTTCAACACGGGGCGTTCGGACACGTTCATCGCGAGGCAGGTCATGGACCCGATGCTCGCCGCCGGGATGCCGGACGGACTCAGGGTCCATGCGATCTGCGAGAAGGGCGCCACGTGGTTTTCCTACACGTCGGCGGGCGCGGGGCCGGTCCACGTTGACCACGAGCTCGCGGTCCCGGGCGAGTTCGCCGACGAGATGCGGGACCTCGTGAGCACGGGCTACTCCGATTACATGTTCTTCGACGAGACGAAGCGGGCCATGGTCTCGGTCGAGCAGCGCCTCGAGATCACGAACGGGACCTACCGAGAGGTCCAGGAGCGATTCGACGCGGACGCCATGTCCGCGATGTCGCGCCGGGGCCTCGGCGCAGTACGCCTCGACCACCACGTACCGGGCGACGACGACTCGCTCGATTTCCGCATTGACCCCACGATCATCTCGACCGACATCGAGTCGGTGCGCCTCGGCAAGGACCTTGGCGCGAGCCGTGCCTGCGAGCTCCTGCGGCGCGACGGCATCGTTCCGCAGGCCTGGTTCACGATGGGCGATTCCCGCACGGACTACGCGATGGCCGATTGGCTGCACCACAACGACCACGAGGTCCGGCACGTGGACGTGCGCCCCGAGGACGGCGTCCCCGACAAGCCCTACGAGATCCTCACCGCGGGCTATCTGGGGCTCGGCCCCGAGGTTATTCACGACGACGCCGGGCTGGCCTTCCTGCGCGAGTGGCGGGACGCTCTGCTCGGCGCGCGCTAGCTCGCCCGAGCGCTCCCCGCGCCGCTGGCGTGGGCCCAGCGCTGCTTGGCGGTGTTGAGGCCGTGCTCGACGGGCACGTGGGTGGTCGCCTTCGCGAGGCCGAAGAGCGGCATCCCGCTGTAGACAGTCTCGACGCCGGACGCCGGGACGGAGTAGGTCTCGTGCCACACGCCGACGTTGCCGGTCCCAGCAACCGTCTTCATGAACTCCCGCCACGGACCGAGGTGGGGCGCGTCGCGGTTCGCGGCGAAACGCATGAGGTGCTCGGGGCTGCGCCAATAGCTCACGAGGACCGTGGTCCGGCCGAGCCACTGGTGGTAGCCGAGCAGCCCGGCCTCGGGCGTGGTCGCGAGGTACCGAAGCATGCGCGGCATCGCGGCGGCCACACGCACGACCGTGCCGATCTTCCACCAACGGTTCGCCCGCATGCCGATGAGGAACACCGTCACGTCACCCTCCGGCCCGGCCGTGAACCGCCCGGGGAAGACTTCCTGAGCCATGGCTCTTCCTTTCCAGAGTTTCAAAACGTTGTTACGTAACGACGTTACGATATGCTGGGACGCATGGCAAGACCCGTTGTGCACGACGATGCCGTCCGAACCCGACTCCTCGACGTCGCCGCCGAGCTCGTGGACCGCGAAGGCCCGGCCCGCGTGACGCTCCGCGAGGTCGCGGCAGGCGCGGAAACCTCGACGACCGCCGTCTATTCCCTCTTCGGCGGCAAGGCTGAACTCCTCAAGGCCGTGGTGGACGGCGGCTTCACGTCTTTCGGGCAGTCCCAGCGGGCAGCGGCCGACGGCGGCCTCCAGGCTTTGGGGGTCGCCTACCGTGAATGGGCACTCGCCCATCCGGCGCTGTACCGGCTCATGTTCGGCTCAGCTGGGCGGCCCGGCGAGCGCAGCGCCGTCGCCCCGACTCCGGAGATCGCGGACGCGTCGATGGCGCCCCTCAGGGACGCCATCGCGGCGGGGCAACGATCGGGCGCGCTGCGCGACGCCCCGCTCGACACGGCGGTGTTCGTCATCTGGGGCCAGGTGCACGGCCTCGTCAGTCTTGAGCTCGCGAGCATGGAGCCGGGCGCCGACTGGGGGGCGATCTACGCAGAGGCGCTCGACGCCGTCGCCCGCGCCTGGGCTAGAGCGAGGCGCTGACCGGGAGAGCCAGCTCGATCGCGTCGCGAAGTTCGGGCGCGTCCGGGGTCACCCTCGAACGGAAGCGCCCCACGACCTCGCCCGCGGGGCTCACGAGGAACTTCTCGAAGTTCCACCTGACCTTGTCGCCGTGCTCGTCGCCCGCGGGGAAACGCGTGAGCTCCGCGTAGAGAGGATGCTGCCCGGCCCCGAGGACGTCGGCCTTCGCCGTGAGCGGGAACGAGACGCCGTACGTGAGGCGGCAGAACTCCTCGATCTCGGTATCAGTCCCCGGTTCCTGGCCCGCGAACTGGTTGCACGGGACGCCGAGGATCACGAGGCCACGCTCGCGGAGCTCTTCGTACAGCGCCTCGAGCCCCTCGTACTGAGGAGTGAAGCCGCACTTGGACGCGACGTTGACCACGAGGACGGCCTGCCCGGCGTACTGGCCGAACGCCGTCACGGTGCCGTCGTTGAGGGTCAGGGGAATGTCATTCAGGCTCACTCGCCCAGTCTAGTGGGCAGTGTTCGTGGGACTCGGGGTCGGCGTTGAGCTCGGCGTCGGCGTTGGGCTCGGCGACGCGGTGGGCGCCACCGCGGGCTTCACGGTGGG
>NZ_JBKZWT010000195.1:0-6882 GCF_047759905.1 Sinomonas sp. G460-2
CGCGGAGGCGACGGCATGGGGGACCACGTATCTCGAGACGAAGACGGGGTACGGGCTTGACGTCGAGAACGAGCGGCGCAGCGCGATGCTCGCCGCACAGGCCGTCGATGAAGTCACGTATCTGGGCGCGCACCTGGTGCCAGCCGGAACCGACGCCGAGGAGTACACCGAGCTCGTGTGCGGCGAGATGCTCGACGCCGTCCGGCCGCACGTGCGCTGGGCCGACGTGTTCTGCGAGCGCGGCGCATTCACCGAGGAGCAGTCGCGCCGCGTGCTGCTCGCGTGCCGTGACGCGGGCCTCGGGCTCCGCGTGCACGGCAACCAGCTCGGCCCGGGTGCGGGCGTGCGGCTCGCCGTCGAGGTCGGCGCGGCAAGCGTCGACCACGTGAACTTCCTCGACGACGCCGACGTCGATGCGCTCGCAGGAACGTGGAGCGCGTGGGCAGGCCCGGGCGACGTGGAGGGTGCCGGCACGGTCGCGACGGTGCTCCCGGCGTGCGACCTCTCCACCCGGGCACCGCTCGCCCCGGCCCGACGGCTGCTCGACGCCGGCGTCCAGATCGCCATCGCCTCGAACTGCAACCCCGGCACGAGCTACACGAGCTCGGTCGCCTTCTGTGTCACGACGGCGGTGCTCCAGATGGGCCTGAGCGTCCAGGAAGCCGTGCGGGCCGCGACGTTCGGCGGGGCGCTCGCGCTCCGGAGGCACGTGGGGAGGGACGAGGACGGGAAGCGCGCGGTGGGGTCGATCGCCGTCGGCCATCGCGCCGACGTCCACCTTCTCAACGCGCCCTCCGCCACACACCTCGCCTATCGCCCCGGGATGCCCCTCACGCACGCGGTCTGGCGGGCGGGCGAGCGGGTTCGCTAGGCGGTGGAGCGGTTGCCCTAAGGGGCCGTGGGTGGTTGCTGAGGGGTTGGAGGCGTCGAGAGGACCGTGTCCGTCCGACTCCGATCGGCCCATTGGCTGAACGATCGGTCGAGCTCGTAGCGCCCGTCGTCCTGCATCACGAGCGTGTGCACCCCGGCATTCTCGGGGTTGTTGAGCGATTCGAAGTATTCTACGGTCCAGTGGAACCAGCGCATGCAGAACAGGCGCATCGTGAGCCCGTGGGTCACGAGCAGGGTGTTGGGCGCGTGGCCCGGCTTGTTCCAGTGGCGGTGGAGCGTCTCGAGGAAGCTCGAGACGCGGTCGTACACGTCGCTCCCGGACTCGCCCTCGCGGAAGCGGAAGAAGAAATGGCCGTAGGTGTCGCGCAGCTTCTTCTGCTGATCGATCTCCTCGGCGACCTGGTAGTTCGCCCAGTCCTGCTCGCGCAGCCGGGGCTCCTCGACGACCCGCTCGATGAGGTCCGCGAGGTCCATGGCCTCGAGGCTCTGGTAGGCGCGCAGATACGGGGACACATACACGCGGACCCGCTCGCCGTCGAGCTGCTCACGGATGCGGCGCCCGGCCTCGCGCGCCTGCTCGAGCCCGAGCTCTGTGAGCGGGATCCGGTAGTCCGGCACGCGTTCGTAGATGCTCGTGTCCAGGTTCGCGGCCGACTGGCCATGCCGGACCATGATGATCTGCCGCGGCGCGCTCATAGCACCCCAGCCTAAGGCAGGATGGTTGCATGCCCGATGCACTCGCCGTCGTCCGCTCAACCTCCCGCACGCGCTCGCGGGTGCAGCTCCTCATCGTCCTGGGGCTCTCGCTCGGGCAGTCCGCGGTGTACTCGGTGGTGCAGCTCCTCGACAAGGCAACGCAGGCGCCGCTCGCCCAAGGGAAGTCGACGCTCAACAAGACGCTCAGCTCGCGCGAGTACTTCGACCTCACGTATCAGCTGCTCGACATCGTGTTCTCGCTGGTCCCCGTGGCGCTGGCCCTGTATTTCGTGTGGGAGGCGGTGGGCCGTGGCGGGTGGCGCGCCCCGTTCCTGCGCCTCGGTCTGGACTTCCGCCGGCCCGGGCGCGATGTCCTCTACGGCGTGGGCCTCTTCCTTGCGATGGGAATCCCGTCGCTCGGGCTCTACTGGGCGGGCCGCGTACTGGGCATCACGACGTCGATCATTCCCAGTGGCCTCGACACGTACTGGTGGACCGTGCCGGTGCTCATCCTGTCCGCTGTGCGGCACGCGCTGCTCGAGGAGACGGTCGTGGTGGGCTTCATGCTCGGCTGGCTGCGGCGGCTCGGCTGGAGTAGCGCGGCGGCGGTCGCCGCGAGCGCGATCCTGCGGGGGAGCTATCACCTGTACCAGGGGATCGGGCCGTTCGTCGGCAACGCCGTCATGGGGCTCGTGTTCTGCTGGGTGTACCGGCGGTACGGGCGCGTCATGCCGCTCGTCATCGCCCACGCGCTCCTCGACATCGTGGCCTTCGTGGGCTTCAGCCTCGTGGGCAGGGCCATCGGCCTGGGCTGAGTCGCGGGACGGGACCCCGCAACACGCGGGATGCGACCCCGCAACACGCGGGACGGGACCCCGCAACGTTGCGGGGTCCCGTCCGAGCGGTTGTGAGGTCTCCGGCCTAAGGACCGGTCAGATCGTGACCGGGCCGTTCTGCGTGCTGAACGTGACGGACATGATGCCCGGGGTGCCCTTCGGCGCGACCCACTCGACCTCGACGTCCTCGAGCGGCTTCTCGACCGGCTCGCCGAGCCACTCCGTCACCCGCTCGGCCGAGCCGGCGATCGTGAGCTTCGTGACCGAGACCGTGCCGGCGTAGGCGTTCGAGGGGTGCAGGCCCGGATCGCCCTCCCACTTGAGCATGTACGGGACCTGGGGATCGGCGATGAGGCCCAGGATGCCGATCTGCTTCCAGACGAGTTCGCGGCCGTCCGGGAACTTGCGGTTGCCGGGAACGGCCTTGCGGCCCAGGCGCTCCTCGAAGGGGACCAGATCGTCGACCTCGACGCACCAGCCCATCCATCCGCCGCCCGCGGCGGAGCGGGCACGCACCGCCTGGCCGAACGGCGCCTTGTCCGACGCCGGGTGGTCGAGGACCTCGACGACCTCGAGGTAGTGGTGCGCCGTGAGCGGGATGATCATGTTGCGGGTGCCGAACCGGGGGTGGACCCCGCCCTTGACCGCTTCGACCCCTAGTGCGCTGGCTATACGTTCCGTCGTGGCCGCCAGGCCATCAGGTTCGCAGGCATAAGAAACATGGTCCATACGCATGCAGTCATCTTGGCACTTTGAGATGTTCGTCTCAGCTTAGGTTAACCTAACTTGTGGGCCGCCGCCGGGAGCGAGACTTCCATAGTGGTACCTCCCGCGCCAGTTTCCGCGATCCGCACGGATCCGCCGTTGCGTACGGCGATCTCGCGCACGAGCGCGAGCCCGATCCCGTAGCTCCGCCGCGCGGCGAGTCCGGCGCTCCCCGAGCCCGCGAAGCGCTCGAAGACCTGCTCGGGGGAGGGGCCTTCGATCCCGGGGCCGGTGTCCGCGACGGTGAGCACCGCCGTCGTGCTTCGCCCCGAGCCGGGCGCGGTGCGCACGGCGACCGTCACACGCCCGCCCTCGGGCGTGTACTTGAGTGCGTTGTCGAGCAGGGCCACGATGACGCGCCGCAGCGGCGCCGACGCGACCGGGACCCGGACCGGCCCGGCCGGGGGCTCGTGCTCGAGCGAGATTCCACGGTCTGCGGCGAGGACGCCGAAGTCGGCCACGACCTCGAGCGCGAGGGCGGCGAGGTCCGTGGGTACCTCCGGGGTGTCGGGGCCCTGCCCCGCGATGCCGCCCAGGAGGTCCTCGATGACGGCGGCGAGCGAGGCCGAGTCGGCGCGCAACTCGGCGAGCACGGGCGCGGCCTCGCTCTCCGCCCCGAGCCGCTTCTGCGCGAGCTGGATACGGGTGTCGAGCACGGCGAGCGGCGTGCGGAGCTCGTGGCTCGCGTCCTGGACGAAGCGCCGCTGAAGCGCGAGCGCCTCACCGAGCGGCCGGACGGCCCGCCGCGCGCTCAGCATCCCCACAACGCCCCCGAGCACGATCCCCGCCACGCCGCCCACCACGAGGATCCCGAGCACGTCCACGGTGTCGAGGAGCACCTGCGGCTCCGAGCGCTCGAGGTGCGCGAGCACCTCCTCGGGCTGAGACTTGGCCCACAGATAGACGGCGGCGGCTCCGAGCAGAAGGACGACGACGACGGCGATCGCCCCGGCGATCTGCCAGCCCACCTTGAGCGCTGCCCGGCGGAGCGCGGCCTCGTCGGAGTTGCGGGGCGGGCGCCGCGTGGGCATCACGAGAGCTCCCCGAGCTGATAACCGACGCCGTGGACGGTCCTGATCACCGACTTGTCCGTCTTCTTCCTGAGGTAGTGCACGTACGTGTCGACGGCGCCCGGGGTCTCGCCGGCGTCGAACGCCAAGGCGAGCAGCTCGGCGCGCGAGAACACGCGCCCGGGCTCCCGCGCGAGGACCGCGAGGAGGGCGGACTCGGTGCCCGAGAGTTCGACGCGGTCGCCGTAGCGCGAGGACATGACGCGCGAGGCCGGGTCGAGCTCCCATTCGCCCACCGCGAGGCGGCCGCGCTCGGGGAGTGCGTAGCTGCGGGTCATGGCCCGGAGGCGTGCGGCGAGCTCGTCGGCGTCGAACGGCTTGACGAGGTAGTCGTCCGCACCCGCGTCGAGGCCCTCGACCTTGTCGGGGACGGTCCCGAGGGCGGTCAGCAGGAGCACGGGGGTCGCGAGGCCCTTCGCGCGGAGAGACTGGACGAGCCGCAGCCCGTCGAGTCGGGGCAGGCCGCGGTCCACGACGAGGGCATCCCACTCGCGCGCGAGCGCGAGCTCAAGCCCCTCGCGCCCGTCGGAGGCGAGGGTCACGGCGAAGTCCGTGCCCAACAGCTCGGCCACGAGCGGGCCGAGCTGCCGGTCGTCCTCGACGAGGAGCACGCGGGGTCGGAGGTCCATGGCTGCCATTGTGCCAAGGACGGCCGGCGCGAGGGGCTCGCGGATCAGTCGGCGGAGCTCTCGGCGTACGCCTCGACCGGCTCGGCCTCGGCCCGGGCAGCCTCGGCCTCGCGCGCCTTCTTCGCGTTCCGGCGGTGGCGGAGCGCCTCGAACCCGATCGGCACGACCGACGCGAGGACGATGAGCACCGAGAGCACGTCGATGTTCTTCTTGATGAATTCGACGTGGCCCAGCCACACGCCGAGCATGGTCACGGACACCGCCCACGCGACGGCGCCGATCACGTTCCACCCGATGAAGCGCCGGTACGGGTAGCGCGCCATCCCGGCCACGAGAGGAACGTATGTGCGCACGATCGGCACGAAGCGCGCGAGGACGAGCGCCCTCCCGCCGTACCGCTCGAAGAACGATTCCGCGCTCTCGAGATGACTTAGCTTGAGGACCTTCGCGTCCTCGCGGAACCAGCGCTTGCCCACTGCTCGGCCGAGCAGATAGCCCGCCTGATCGCCGGCGACGGCCGCGACCATGACCACGAGAATGAGCATCGGCAGCGAGAGTCCGAGCTGGGCGTGGAGGAGGCCGACCGTGAAGAGGAGCGAATCGCCCGGCAGGAACGGGAACAGGAGCCCCGATTCGATGAAGACGATGAGGCCCACGACGCCGAGGACCCAGGGTCCGGCGTCGACGAGCAGGGAGGTCGGGTCAAGCATGGGGGTGTCCTGTCAGTAGAGCGTGACGGTGTCGGTCAGCGGTGTTGGCTCGGCGGTGTTCGCTCGGCGGTGTTCGCTCAGCGGTACTCGAGGCGCGCCACGAACGGGACGCGGTTGAGAAGGGGCATCGCGAGTCTGTTCCAGAGCCCGCACCAGAGCACGATGCCTGCCACCGAGGCGGGGAACGACGCGATGACGTCGATGGGGTAGTGAACGCCCACGTAGACGCGGGAGATCGCGACGAAGCCGGAGAAGACCATTCCGAGGATGAGCACCCAGATGCCCCAGCGCTTGTCGCGGAACAGGAAGTACAGCGCGATGGTGAGCGAGACGGCGAAGCACACATGGCCGCTCGGGAAGCTGTTCGGGTCCATGTCCGGGGAGAGCGGGTTAGCAAGGAGGCCCGGATCCGGCCGATGCCGGTGCACGCCGTACTTGAAGATGAGGCTGTAGACCCAGCCGAAGCCGGTGATGGAGACGACCGCGAGCGCGTCGATGGGCGTGCGCCGCAGGAACCAGAGGATCACGATGAGGAGCACGAGGATCACGATGGCGCCCGAGGGCCCCAGGATCTTCTCGAGCGCGAGCGAGACCGTGTTGAGCCAGCCGACGTGTTGGGTGCTCATGGTCTGGTTGACGCTCAGCTCGGCATCGGTGACGGGGGTGGTCTTCGCGAGGAAGCCGAGGGCAAAGACCACAATGCTCATCGCGACCGGCACGAGGATCCAGTGCCGCAGGCTCGGGAGAGTGACGAGTCGGCTGCGCGGGGAGCGCGCCGTGCGGGCGCCGCGCGCCGCGTAGTCGGGAGAGGTCATGTGCCTATCCTGCCCTGCCCCGTCTAAGACGGCTCTAAGAACCGCCCCGGAACCGGAAAGGAGTTTGCGGCGGGCCCAAGGCGGCCGCGGCCCTCGCATCGGCACGATCATGCCGATTCACCGCGATGGCTGTTGCTTGACTCACACGAGGCTACCGCGCGAGCATGGAATCGGAACGATCGTGCCGCTCGGTGCGAAGCCAGAATCGGAGCCGGGGGAAACATGCAGGAAGCGGTCCGGGACCTCGCCGCCCGTGTGAGGGACCGCCGTCGTGCGCTGAGCCTCACGCAGCAGGACCTCGCGGACCTCGCCGGGGTGTCCGAGCGCTTCGTCCGCTTCGTCGAGCAAGGCAAGGCCAGCGTGCGCCTCGACGCACTCGCGGCCGTGCTCGAGGCGCTCGGACTCGAGCTCGCCGTCGTCGCCCGGGCGCACCCGACCGCGCACCCGAGCGTGCACTTCGGGGCGGCGAC
>NZ_JBKZWT010000196.1:0-6836 GCF_047759905.1 Sinomonas sp. G460-2
GCCGCGTAGAGGAAACGCCTGTTTGTAGCCGCCGTGCGCGAGGAACTCGCCCGCTAGGCATCGACTCCGGGGGCCTCGGCGTGCCAGACGGGCAGGCCGGGGCCCCTCGACGTACGCTGAGATGGTGACCGCATTAGCCCAGTTGCCTGCGGACTTCCAGAGCGCACTGCGCTCGCTGCGTGCCGCCGTCGGCCGCTCCGAGTTGCGGCTCGAGGAAATCCCGGCACCCGCCCGGCTCGCGCCTTACGCCGTCGCACTTGAAGCAGAGGTGCTCGACTCGGCGGGGCGACCCCGCACGCCGCGCCACGCCCCCGCTCCGGACACCGGTGAGCTCGCCACGGGTCGATTCATCCTTCTGCACGACCCCGAGCCTCCGGCCGTCTGGCAGGGCACGTTCCGGATCGTCACGTACATCCGCGCGCGGCTTGAGCCTGAGATGGCCGAGGACGCGCTGCTCGGCTCCGTCGCGTGGACGTGGCTCGTAGAGGCCCTCGAGAAGCACGGAGCTGGCTACACGGCGGCGGGCGGAACGGCGACGCGCGTCCTGTCCGAGAGCTTCGGAACCCTCGCGGGGCGGCGCGAATCGATCGACATCGAGCTGAGGGCGTCGTGGACGCCGACAAGCCCCGCGGTGCGGTCCCACCTCGAGGCGTGGGCAGACATGGTCTGCACGTTCGCGGGGCTCCCACCCCTCCCGGACGGTGTCGCGCCGCTCCCCCGCCGCCGGGACTGACGCGGCGCGGCGTAGACTCGGGGAATCATGACCGCACAGTCACAGGACGCCGCTCAGGCCGGATCGGAGCCCGGCCGCATCGAAGCCAGCCCCACACCGACCCCGGACCGCAGCGACGACGGGACGGCCCACGTTCATGTCGAGGGATTCGCCGAGCCCGTGCCCGCGGTCGTCGAGCTCGACGCCCCGCGCGACGGGGTCCCGCTTGTGATCGAGACGCCCGAGGGGCTCGAACGGGCCGCCCGCGCGATTGCGGCCGGAACCGGCCCCGCTGGCGTTGACGCCGAGCGCGCCTCCGGCTTCCGGTACGGCCAACGCGCGTTCCTCGTCCAGATCCGGCGCGAGGGAGCCGGGACGTGGCTCATCGACCCCGAGCCGTTCGACGACCTTTCCGTGCTCGGCGACGCGCTACGCGATGTCGAATGGGTTCTCCATGCCTCGACCCAGGACCTCCCGTGCCTCGCGGAGCTCGGCATGTGGCCGGACCGCCTCTTCGACACCGAGCTCGCGGCTCGGCTCGCGGGGCTCCCCCGGGTGGGGCTCGCGGCCGTCGTCGAGCAGCTTCTCGGCTTCGGGCTCGCGAAGGAGCACTCGGCCGCGGATTGGTCCACGCGCCCGCTGCCGGAGCCGTGGCTCCGCTATGCGGCGCTCGACGTGGAGGTGCTCGTGGAGCTCCGCGACGAGCTCGCCGACCTCCTGGCCTCCCAGGGCAAGCTCGAGATCGCCGAGGAGGAGTTCAGCTCGATCCTCGCCTCGGGGCTGCCGGAGCCGAAGCCGGATCCGTGGCGCCGCACATCGGGCGTACACCAGATCCGCAATCGCCGCCAGCTCGCGGCGGTCCGCGAGCTGTGGACCGAACGGGACGCCCTCGCCCAGAAGCGGGACATCGCGCCTGGCAAGCTCATCCCGGATTCGGCCGTGGTCGCCGTCGCCCGCGCGATGCCAGCCACGGTGCCCCAGCTCATCGCGACGAAGGGCTTCCACGGGCGCGCGGCGCAGCGCGAGGCCCCGCGCTGGCTCCGTGCGATCGCAGCGGCGCGGAGCCTCCCCGACGACGAGCTGCCTCCCCTCCACCTGCCCACGAACGCTCCACCGCCCCCACGCGTCTGGGAGGATCGCGACCCGGAGGCGGCGGCGAGGCTGCACACGGTGAGGCCGCGCATCGCGGCCCTCGCAGAGGATCTCGGGATGCCGACCGAGAACCTCCTGACGCCGGATCACCTGCGCCGTGTCGCGTGGCGGCCGCCCGCCGAGCTCACGGCGGAATCGCTAGCCGACTCGCTGCGCGACCTCGGGGCGCGCGAGTGGCAGGTCGAGCGCGTGCTCACCACGGTCCTCGACGCGTTCGAGCACCCCGAGCCGCTGCCCGTGCGGAAGAAGGGTGCGGCGGCCGAGCACTAAGCCCGCGAGGCAGCCTGCGCAGTGGGCATTGCAGGCTAAGTTACTGGCCGGTAACATAGGGGGTGAGGGCGGCCACGCCCGCGGGTGTTTGACCCGCCCCCCACAGCACACCCACCACCGGCAGGAGTTGCCCATGGCCCCGAGCAGGCACATCCGGGACGTCGTCTTCGTCGACGGCGTTCGAACCCCCTTCGGCAAGGCCGGCGAGAAGGGGATGTACCACGGCACGCGCGCCGACGACCTCGTGGTCAAGGCGATCCGCGAGCTGCTGCGCCGCAACCCGTCCCTGCCCGCCGAACGCGTCGACGAGGTGTCCATCGCTGCGACAACCCAGACTGGCGATCAGGGCCTCACGATCGGGCGCAGCGCTGCGCTCCTCGCGGGCCTTCCCCGCACCGTGCCCGGCTTCGCGATCGACCGCATGTGCGCGGGTGCCATGACCGCGGTGACGACGACGGCGAGCGGCATCGGCGTCGGCGCGTACGACGTCGTCATCGCCGGAGGCGTCGAGCACATGGGCAACCACCCCATGGGCCAGGGGACGGACCCGAATCCACGGTTCCTCGCGGAACGTCTGGTCGATCCCGCCGCCCTCAATATGGGCAACACAGCGGAGAACCTCCACGACCGCTTCCCCGCCATCACGAAGGAGCGCGCGGACCGCTACGCCGTCGCCTCCCAGGCGAAGCTCGCGGCCGCGTACGCCGCCGACCGGATCCAGCCGGATCTCGTCCCGGTTTCGACGCACCGCCCGGGCGAGGGCTTCGGCCTCGCGACGGCTGACGAGCCGCCGCGGCCGGGCACCACGATGGAGGACCTTGCGGCGCTCCGGACCCCGTTCCGCCCGCACGGCCGGGTCACCGCCGGCAACGCGGCCGGGCTCAACGACGGTGCGACGGCGTGCCTCCTCGCATCCGCCGAGACCGCCGATGAGCTCGGACTCACGCCGCGCATGCGGCTCGTCGCGTTCGCCTTCGCCGGTGTCGAGCCCGAGGTCATGGGGATCGGGCCCGTGCCGGCCACGGAAAAGGCCCTCGCCAAAGCCGGCCTCTCGATTGAGGAGATCGGCCTCTTCGAGATCAACGAGGCGTTCGCCGTCCAGGTCCTGAGCTTCCTCGACCACTTCGGGATCGCGGACGACGATCCGCGCGTCAACCGCTACGGCGGGGCGATCGCCGTGGGCCATCCCCTCGCGTCCTCGGGGGTGCGGCTCATGACCCAGCTCGCCCGCCAGTTCGCGGAGGATCCGAGCGTCCGCTACGGAATGACGACCATGTGCATCGGGCTCGGCATGGGCGGCACCGTCATCTGGGAAAACCCGAACCACCCCGACTACCGGAAGGGCGAGTGACGTGACCGCCTCTGCTTTCGACCAGTTTGCCGACCTCGCCGCGGAGGTCCCCAGCGAGATCGTCACCCACTCGCTCGTCAAGGACGTGGTCCTGCCCGGGCCCGCCGGCGGGCGCGACCAATCCTCTCTGAAGATTGCCCTCCTGACGCTCGACAACGGGCTCGACCACTCGAAGCCCACGACGCTCGGGCCGAACACGCTCATCGAGCTCGGGCGCACGCTCGAAGCCCTGCGCGGGCGCGCCGCGGCCGGTGAGATCCAGGCCGTGGCCGTGACCGGGAAGCCGTACTTCCTCGTCGCCGGGGCCGACCTGACGACCGTCAAGCAGCTGCGCAAGCCCGAGCATGGGGCGCAGATGGCCCGGCTCGGCCATGCGGCCTACGACCTCCTCGCGGACCTCGGCGTGCCGACGTTCGCGTTCATCAACGGCGTGGCGCTCGGCGGCGGTCTCGAGATCGCGCTCGCGTGCACCTATCGCACGGTCTCGACCGGCGCGAGCGGCCTGGGCCTCCCCGAGGCGTTCATTGGGCTCGTGCCCGGCTGGGGCGGCGTGTACCGGCTCCCGCGACTCACGGGACCCGAGGCCGCGCTCAAGATCATGATCGAGAACCCGCTCAGCAACAACCGCACGATCGGCGGCAAGGAGGCGTTCTCGGTCGGCATCGCCGACGCCCTGTTCGAGCCGGCCGACTTCCTCGAGCAGTCCCTCGCGTGGGCTGGCAACGTGCTCTCGGGGCGCACCGCCGTCGCCCGCCCGAACGCCGTCGATCCCACCGCCGACGCCGCAGTGGCGGAGCGCTGGGACGCCGCAGCGAAGGCGGCGCGCGCCCTCGTCGCCGCGAAGACCGGCGACGCTGCGCCCGCCCCCGGCAAGGTGCTCGACGTGTTCGAAGCCGGCAAGCTCGCGACACAGAAGGAATCCGCCGAGCTCGAGGTCGAGGCGCTCACGTACCTCATGCAGACCCCGCAGTTCCGCGACACCGTCTACGCGTTCCTCGACCTCGTCCAGAGGCGCGCCAAGCGCCCGGCAGGCGCGCCGGACGCGAAGCTCGCGCGCCCCGTGACCAAGGTCGGCGTGGTCGGGGCGGGCCTCATGGCGAGCCAGCTCGCGCTCGTGTTCGCACGCCAGCTCAAGGTGCCGGTCGTGCTGACCGACATCGACCAGACGCGCGTGGACAAGGGCGTCGCGTACGTCCACGGCGAGATAGAGAAGCTCCTCGCGAAGGGGCGCCTCTCCCCCGGTGCCGCGAACCGGACAAAGGCACTCGTCACTGGTTCGGTTTCGAAGGCGGCGTTCGCGGACGCAGACTTCGTCATCGAGGCGGTCTTCGAGGAGCTCTCGGTCAAGAAGCAGGTATTCGCCGAGGTCGAGGCCGTCGTCTCGTCGGAGTGCATCCTCGCGACCAACACGTCATCCCTCTCGGTCACGGCGATGGCGGAGGGACTCGAGCACCCCGAGCGGGTGGTGGGGTTCCATTTCTTCAACCCGGTCGCGGTCATGCCGCTCGTCGAGGTCGTGCGCGCGCCCGAGACGGACGAGGCCGTGCTGGCCACGGCGTTCGTGCTTGCGAAGTCGCTCAAGAAGACGGCGGTGCTCGTCAAGGACGCCGCCGCGTTCGTGGTCAACCGCGTCCTGCTCCGCCTCATGGGCGAGGTCACGGCGACGTTCGACGAGGGCACGCCGGCCGAGGTCGCGGACACCGCCCTCAAGCCGATCGGCCTGCCGATGACGCCGTTCACGCTCGCGGCGCTGGTCGGGCTGCCCGTGGCTCAGCACGTCGCCGAGTCGCTGCACTCAGCGTTCGGCGACCGCTTCCACGTCTCGGCCAACCAGCAGAGGCTCATCGACGCCGGCATCAAGGGCCTGTGGGTCCCGACAACCGACGGTGGGCACGAGATCCCCGCGACGACGCTCGAGCTCCTGAGCTTCGGCGACGCGCCGTCGACCGCGGAGCAGGTCCTCACGCGCTGCGAGGACGCGCTCGCCGAGGAGATCGGCCTGCTGCTCTCCGAGGGGGTCGTGGCGGGGCCGGAGGACGTCGACCTGTGCATGATCCTCGGCGCGGGCTGGCCCATGCACCTGGGCGGGATCACGCCGTACCTGGACCGCGTCGGGGCGGCCGAGCGCGTGACGGGAAGGAAGTTCCACGCCAACGACGCCTGAGTGGCCAGAGACCCCGCAAGCTCAGGGACGGGACCCCGCAACGTTGCGGGGTCCCGTCCGGCTCGTTGCGGGGTCCTCGGTCAGGACTCGCCGAAGCCCTCGCGGAGGAATTCGCCCATGCGCGGATTGAGCCCGGCTAGCGCCTCCGACTCGTCCCGGCACGCGAACAGGATTGCGCCGCCCCACGAGCTGCGCACGATCGCCCCGCGGTGCGCCCAGTGCATCGCAACCCGCATGCCGCCTGCCACGACGTCCAGCCGCTCCGCGAGCACGGTGCGGCCCTCGAGCAGGTCGATGTCCTCGGCCGGTCGACGCCGGATCTCGGCGGGCGCCGCGGGACGCTCGGGCTGTGCCTCGTCGACGCGCAGAAAACTCGCGCTCCGCTCGGCAGAGCCTGCCAGGCGGGACAGCAGCAGGTAATCTCCGCTCGCGGGCAGCGTATCGACCCCGAGGCCAGCCTCAACGCGATCCGCCGCGGCACGCAGGCCTCCGGGCTCCTGGCGGTAGCGGAGCCGGTTCCACGTGTCCCGGCTGCCCGAGAGCCAGATCCGAGACTCGGAGGCGAGGGGCGCGCCGACGCCGTCGTCGAACGCGATGCGGGTGGTCAAGAGCTCGCCGTCGAACCGACGGAGTACCGCGCCGCGCCGAACGCCAGCCACCCAGAAGCTTTCCCACAGCTCCCACGCCGACTCCACAGTTCCTCCTGACGGCCGCCCACCGGCAGTGGCCTCAGCGTTCGACCTTACCGGACTGGCGCGGGCTCACGCTCGGCTCAGGCGTCCGCGAACCGCCCACCCTCGAGGGGGAGGACGCGATGCGCTCGCCGCCGGGCCCACGCTCGGTCGTGCGTCGAAAGGACGACGGCGGAACCCGCCCGGGCCGCGTCAGTCACCGCGGCGTCGAGCCGAGCGAGCGCACGCCCGTCGAGACCCACGGTCGGCTCGTCGAGCAGCAGAACCCGCGGGCGCCGAGCGAGGACCGTCGCGAGCGCCACGAGCCGCTGGGCGGACGCCGAGAGCTCGTACGGGTGCACATCAGACTGCCGCGCGAGCCCGACGGCGTCGAGCGCTTCGAGCGCACGGTCCCGCGCCGCTTCTCGGGAGAGCCCCAGGGCGGCGAGGCCGAACGAGACCTCGCGGAGCGCCGTCCGCTCGAACAGCTGATCTCGCGGGTCCTGGAACAGCGTC
>NZ_JBKZWT010000197.1:0-6814 GCF_047759905.1 Sinomonas sp. G460-2
CCGCGCTGTGCTCGACTATGCCGAGTCCCGCCAAGCGAGCGCAGACTTCGCGCCCGACGCCCCGACGCGCGCCGACGACACGCTCCTGCTGTACTTCACGTCCGGCACGACGTCGAAGCCCAAGCTCGTCGAGCACACCCACGTCTCGTACCCCGTGGGCCACCTGTCGACGATGTACTGGATCGGCCTCGAGCCGGGGGACGTGCACCTCAACGTCGCCTCGCCGGGGTGGGCGAAGCACGCGTGGTCGAACGTCTTCGCGCCGTGGATCGCCGAGGCGACCGTGTTCATCTACAACTACGAGCGCTTCGACGCGGCCGCGCTCATGGACAACATGGGCCGCGAGGGCGTCACGAGCTTCTGCGCACCGCCCACCGTGTGGCGCATGCTCATCCAGTCCGACCTCACGCGGCTCGCCGCGCCGCCGCGCAAGGCCGTGTCGGCGGGCGAGCCGCTCAACGCCGAGGTCATCGGCCAGGTGCAGCGCGCGTGGGGCGTCACGATCCGCGACGGATTCGGGCAGACCGAGACCACCGTGCAGGTCGCGAACACGCCCGGCCTGCCCGTCACCGCCGGTGCGATGGGGCGCCCGCTGCCAGGCTACGACGTCGTCCTCGTGGACCCCGCGACAGGCGAGGAGGGGGACGAGGGCGAGCTGTGCCTCCGCCTCGATCCGCGCCCCGTGGGGCTCATGGCCGGGTATCACGGCGACCCCGAGCGCACGGCCGAGGCGTTCCGCGGCGGCTACTACCACACGGGCGACATGGCGAGCCGCGGAACCGGCGGGGTCATCACGTACGTGGGTCGGGGCGACGACGTGTTCAAGTCGTCCGACTACCGGCTCTCGCCGTTCGAGCTCGAGAGCGTGCTCATCGAGCATCCGGCCGTCGCGGAGGCCGCGGTGGTGCCCTCGCCCGATCCCGTCAAGCTCTCGGTGCCGAAGGCGTTCGTGGTGCTCGCCGCGGGCTACGAGCCCAGCCCCGCACTCGCCGAGGAGATCCTGGCGTACGCGCGCGCCCACCTCGCGCCGTTCAAACGGATCCGGCGCCTCGAGTTCAGCGAGCTGCCCAAGACCATCTCCGGCAAGATCCGGCGCGTCGAGCTGCGGCACGGCGAGGAGGCGCGTCGCTCGGGCGCAGGCGTGCCGCAGGGCGCGGGTGTCGAGTACTCCGAGGCCGATTTCCCCGGCCTCAAGGACTAGCCGTGGCCACCCCTCTTCCGCGCGACCCCATCGCCGACGCCCGGCGCAACTGGGAGCGGCACGGGTGGGGGAACGTCGCCGCGCCGATGGCCGCGATCACGGCGATCATGCGGACGCAGCAGATCCTGCTGGCCCGGATCGAGGACGTGCTCAAGCCGTTCGGGCTCACGTTCGCGCGCTACGAGCTGCTCGCGCTCCTGAGCTTCGCGCGCGGCGGCTCGCTGCCCATGAGCCGGGCCAGCGCCCTCCTGCAGGTCCACCCGACGTCGGTGACGAACGCCGTCGACCGCCTCGAGCAGGCCGGGCTCGTGGCGCGCTCGCCGCACCCCACGGACGGGCGCACCACGCTCATCGGGCTCACCCGGGAGGGGCGCGGGCTTGTCGAACGGGCGACGGCGGCGCTCAACACCGAGGTCTTCGCCCGCTCGGGCTTCACGGACGATGACGTCGAGCAGCTCATCAGCGTGCTCGGCGGCTTCCGCCGGAGGGCGGGGGACTTCGTCGACCCGTAGTCCGGCCTACTTTCCGCCCGAGCGGTCGCGGATGTCGGTGATGATTCCCGAGAAGTCGCGGACAGCGCCGCCGCCGGCCGCGAATTCGTCGTAGATCTTCGACGCGAGCGGGCCCATCTGCGCGGCCACGCCCGTACTCTCGACCGCCTGCAGCGCGAGCCTGAGGTCCTTCGCCATGAGCGCGCCGGAGAAGCCGGGCTGGTAGTCGCGGTTTGCCGGGCTCGCGGGCACGGGGCCGGGCACGGGGCAGTTCGTGGTGAGGGCCCAGCACTGGCCGGACGCGTGGGCCGCGACGTCGAAGAGCACCTCGTCCTTGAGGCCCAGGTGCTCGCCGAGCACGAAGGCCTCGCTCACGGCGATCATCGAGACCCCGAGGATCATGTTGTTGCAGACCTTGGCGGCCTGGCCGGCCCCGTGGCCGCCGCAGTGCACGATCCGCTTCCCCATGAGTTCCAGCACGGGGTGGATGGCCGCGAAGTCCGCGTCGTCGCCGCCGACCATGAACGTGAGCGTCGCGGCCTCCGCCCCGACGACGCCGCCCGAGACCGGGGCGTCGACGAAGCGGTGGCCTGCTCCCGTCGCCGCGGCGGCGGCCTCGCGGGCCTCGCTCACGTTGATCGTCGAGCAATCGAGGAACAGCGTGCCAGGGGCCGCACCCGCGAGGAGGCCGGGCTGGCCGTCCTTCCCGCGGTACAGGTCGAGGACCTGCTGGCCGGCCTGCAGCATCGTGAGGATGACGGCGGCGCCCTCCGCGGCCTCCTCGGCCGAGCCCGCGACCTTGACGCCGTGCTCGCGCGCGGCGTCCGCGGCGGCCGGGAACGGGTCGTAGCCGACCACCTCGTGGCCCGCCTTGACGAGGTTCGCAGCCATCGGCCCGCCCATGTGCCCAAGGCCGAGGAACGCGATCCGACCGGTCGAGACCTCCTGATCCGTCATGCGACTAGCTCCCTTCCGGCATGATGAAGTGCGCGCCCTGGCGGATCCCCGAAGGCCAGCGGCTCGTGACCGTCTTGGTCTTGGTGTAGAAGCGGAACGCGTCGGGGCCGTGCTGGTTGAGGTCGCCGAAGCCGGAGGCCTTCCAGCCGCCGAACGTGTAGTAGGCGATCGGCACGGGGATCGGCACGTTGATGCCCACCATGCCGACCTCGACGCGGCTCGCGAAGTCGCGCGCCGAATCGCCGTCGCGCGTGAAGATCGCCACGCCGTTGCCGTAAGGATTCTCGCTGCACAGCCGCAGCGCCTCCTCGTAGTCCTCGGCGCGGACCACGCTCAGCACGGGACCGAAGATCTCGTCGCGGTAGATGCTCATCTCCGGGGTCACGCGGTCGAACAGGGTGGGACCCACCCAGAAGCCGGCCTCGTAGCCCTCGACCTTCGCGCCGCGCCCGTCCGTGACGAGCGAGGCGCCCTCCTCGACGCCGGCCGTGATGTAGCCCTCGATCCGCTCCTTCGCCGCCGCCGAGACGACCGGCCCGAAATCGGAGCCCTTGTCGAGGCTTGCGCCGACCGTGAGGCCCTTGATGCGGTGCTCGAGGGCGGCGACGAGGCGGTCTCCCGTCTCCTCGCCGACGGGGACGGCGACGGAGATGGCCATGCAGCGCTCGCCGGCCGAGCCATACGCGGCCCCGATGAGTGCATCCGCGGCCATGTCCAGATCGGCGTCCGGCATGATCACCATGTGGTTCTTCGCCCCGCCGAAGCACTGCGCGCGCTTGCCATGCGCCGCGGCGGTTGCGTAGATGTACTGCGCGATCGGGGTCGAGCCGACGAAACCGATCGCCTTGACCCGCGGATCCGTCAGGAGCGCGTCCACGGCCACCTTGTCGCCGTTGACCACGCTGAACACGCCGTCGGGCATGCCCGCCTCGGTGAACAGCTCGGCGAGGCGAAGCGGCACCGAGGGATCGCGTTCGGACGGCTTGAGGATGAACGCGTTGCCCGCCGCGAGCGCCGGACCGCATTGCCACAGCGGGATCATGGCAGGGAAGTTGAACGGCGAGATGCCGGCGACGACGCCAAGCGGCTGGCGCAGCGAGTGGACGTCGATGCCCTGGCCCACGCCGGTGGAGAATTCGCCCTTGAGAAGGTGGGGCGCCCCCGCCGAGAACTCGATGACCTCGATGCCGCGCTGCACGTCGCTCCGCGCGTCGGCGAGCGTCTTGCCATGCTCCCGCGAGAGCAGCGCGGCGATCTCGTCGAGGTGCTCGTTGACGAGGTCGACAAACTTGAGCAGGATCCTCGCGCGGCGTTGGGGGTTGAGGGCTGCCCATTCGGCTTGGCCCTTCTCGGCGGCCGCGATCGCGCCGCTGACCTCGTCCACGCTCGCGAACGGGACTCGACCCTGGACCTCGCCAGCGCAGGGATCGTAGATGTCGCCGAAGCGGCCGGATGTCCCCTCGACCCTCTGCCCGCCCACGTAGTGGGAAAGTTCGTACACCATGGCGGAGCGCTCCTTTGCGGCCCTGGTTGTGATCCACGTCTCTTCGGGATCTAGCATCGAAGATACTCGGACTTCCAACTAATTTCCAGAGCTCGGCGAGCCTTGCACCGCCACCTATGCAGGGTGCGACCCTTGCGCCGTCACTTACGCAGGGTGCGCACCCCGCGAAGCTGACGGCGCAACGGGAGGGGGCTAGGCGATGCGGTCGAAGAGCCCCGCGAGCTCCTCCGTGAGCGCCTTGACGAGCTCGGGCTCGGCGCCGATCGGCTTCCCATCGATGTGGTTCACGGGCGTGAGCAGCCGCACGGAGGAGATGAGCCACACGGCGTCGGCGTGGAAGAGGTCGTCCGGCTCGAGCGGGCCGTAGCCGAGCTCCCAGCCGGCATCCTTGGCCGCGCCGAACAGCGCGCCCTGCGACGTGCCGGGCAGGATCCCGGAGTCGAGCTGCGGGGTGACCAGACGCTTCGCGGTGACCCGCCCGCCGTCGTCCGTTTCCGCATGGGCGACCAGAACGGTCGAGGTGGGGCCCTCGAGGACCTTGCCGTCGGAGGAGGTGAAGATGACGTCGTCGGCGCCGCGATCGTGGGCGTAGCGCAGCGCGGCCATGTTGACGGCGTAGCTGAGCGTCTTCGCACCGAGGAGGAGCCACGGCGCGCGCTCGGCGACGTCGGAGTCGTAGCCGCGGTCCAGGAGGAGCACGTCGATCCCGTGCTCGCGCTGCCGCTTCGCCGACGGCGCCGGCGCGAACGCCGTGACCCAGCACGTCGGCGTGTGCGTGCCCTCGACTCCGCGCGTCGCGACGAGCCGCACCACGACCTCGTCCAGCACGCCCACCGTGCGCTGGTACTCCGCGAGCGCCGTCACGATCGCCCGCTCCCACGCCTCGTGCCCAGGCAGGTCGAGGTGCAGCATGCGCGCGCTCGAGGCGAGCCGCGAGAGGTGCGCGGGGAGCTTGCGGACGTGCCCGTCGAGCACCAGAAGCGTCTCGAACACGCCGTCGCCGCGGGAGACGCCAAGATCCGTCGCAAAGAGCGTGGGCCTGCTGGCATCCTCGATGCGTCCGTCGGGCTCGGCAGGGTCGAGGAATACAAGCACGTGGTGGGTCATGGGGACAGCTTAGGCTGTGGCCATGGTCTTCCAGCTGCCTCTCGTATGGGTACTGCCCAACTGGATGACGTTGCTACTGGCGGTCGTCGACCTCGTGATCCGCGTCGCGGTGGTGGGCATCATCCCCGGCAACCGCCGCCCGACGACCGCCATGGCCTGGCTCCTCGCAATCTTCTTCGTCCCGACCGTCGGGCTGCTCCTGTTCCTCATGTTCGGCAACTTCCGGCTGTCCCGGAAGCGGCGCGAGCAGCAGCAGGACATCGACGTGCGGGTTCGCGCGCTCGTCGCCGAGACCGACGACGCCGGCCCTGCTCTCGCGGGTGCCGAATGGCTTCATTCGGCGGCGGAGCTCAATCGCC
The DNA here is from genome assembly GCF_047759905.1 of Sinomonas sp. G460-2. Classification (NCBI taxonomy): domain Bacteria; kingdom Bacillati; phylum Actinomycetota; class Actinomycetes; order Micrococcales; family Micrococcaceae; genus Sinomonas; species Sinomonas sp. G460-2. The sequence goes on from NZ_JBKZWT010000197.1 coordinate 5,620, forward strand.
GGCTCGGCTCGCTGCCCATGGTCGACGGCAACGCCGTGCGCCTCATTCCCGACTACGAGAACTCGCTCGCGGACATGGCCGAGGCCGTCCGCGGGGCGAAGCGGTTCGTCAACGCCGAGTTCTACATCATGAGTTCGGACGAGGTGACGGACGAGCTCTTCACGGCCCTCGAGGACGCCGCGGCGCGCGGCGTCGAGGTCCGCCTCCTGTACGACCACATCGGCACCGCCCGAATCCGCGGCTACCGTGGCCTGCTCCGGCGGCTCCGCGCGTCGAAGATCATGTGGCGGCGCATGCTCCCGCTCCTGCCGCTCCTCGGCCAGTGGCGCCGGCCGGACCTCCGGAACCACCGCAAGATCCTCGTGGTCGACGGCGAAGTCGCGTTCACGGGCTCGCTCAACCTCATCGAGCGTTCGTACCGGAACCCGCGCCATCGCCGCGCGGGGCGCAAATGGGTCGAGCTCATGGCACGCGTCGAAGGGCCGGCCGTGACCACTCTCAACGTCGTCTTCGCGACGGACTGGCTCGGCGAGACCGGCCAGCTGCTCTCCGAGCAGATGGAGCCGCCAGCCCCCGCGGGTGACGAGCCCGCACAGGTGGTGCCGAGCGGGCCCGCGTTCGCCAACGAGAACAACCTGCGCCTCTTCAACACGCTCATCTATTCCGCCCAGCACCGGCTCTCGATCTGCAGCCCCTACTTCGTCCCGGACGATTCGCTGCTCTACGCCGTCACGACCGCGGCCCAGCGCGGCGTGGACGTCGAGCTGTTCGTGTCCGAACAGGGCGACCAGTTCCTGGTACACCACGCGCAGCAGTCGTACTACGAGGTGCTGCTCGCCGCGGGCGTCAAGATCTACCGGTACCCCAAGCCGTTCGTGCTCCACGCGAAGCACTTCACGGTCGACGACGACGTGGCTGTCCTGGGCTCCTCGAACATGGACATGCGCTCGTTCTCGCTCAATATGGAGGTCTCGCTCATGCTGCCCGGCGCGGGGATCGTGGCTCAGATGCGCGAGGTCGAGGATCTCTACCGGGCCGTGAGCCTGCCCCTCGACCTCGACGCGTGGCGGAGCCGCTCGATCCTGAGCCGCTACGTGGACAACGTCGCGCGCCTCACGGCCACGGTGCAGTGAGGGCCGTCCCTTCATGCCCAGCTAGAGAACCAACCCGGCCATCTGCCCCGGCGTGTCGGCCT
>NZ_JBKZWT010000198.1:0-6765 GCF_047759905.1 Sinomonas sp. G460-2
CGCCAGCCCCCCAGATGACGCTGCCCCCGGCTCCGGTCCCGGCCGCCAGCGCGGAGGTGAGCGAAGAGGGGGGCGAGGGCACCGCCGTCGCCCGCTTGCTGAATCGCGTCCTCGCGAAGCCGCCCGTGCGCCGCATCGCGAAGGAGCTCGGCATCAACCTGGCCGACGTTCCCGCGACGGGTGCGCGCGGTGAGGTCACGCGCGCGGATCTCGAGTCGTACCAGGCGCAGCGCGAACGCGAGATCGCGGCCGCCCCCACGTTCTGGGAGCCCGCGAAGAAGCCGCAGGACCAGCGCGTCGAAGTCGTCCCGGTGCGCGGCGTGCGGAAGGCGACCGCGAAGGCCATGGTCGATTCGGCGTTCTCGGCCCCGCACGTGAGCATCTTCGTGGACGTCGACGCGTCACGGACCATGGAATTCGTGCAGCGGCTCAAGAAGTCGCGCGACTTTGAGGGCATCAAGGTCTCGCCGCTGCTCATCCTCGCGAAGGCGGTCATCTGGGCCGCCGCCCGGAACCCGAGCGTCAACTCGGAGTGGGTCAGCTCGCCCAAGGGCGACGAGATTCACGTCAAGCACTTCATGAACCTCGGAATCGCCGCGGCGACCCCGCGGGGGCTGCTCGTGCCGAACATCAAGAACGCCCAGGATCTCTCCCTCAAGGAGCTCGCCGTGGCGCTCAACGAGCTCGCCACGACGGCCCGCGCGGGCAAGACGAAGCCCGCAGACATGCAGGGCGGCACTCTCACGATCACCAACATCGGTGCGCTCGGGATCGACATCGGCACGCCGATCATCAACCCCGGCGAGGTCGCGATTGTCGCGTTCGGGACCATCAAGCTGAAGCCGTGGGTCGTCTCGGGCGAGGTCATTCCGCGCTGGATCACGACGCTCGGCGGCTCCTTCGACCACCGCGTGGTCGACGGCGACCTGTCGGCCCGCTTCATGGCGGACGTCGCAGCGATCATGGAGGAGCCGGCGCTCCTGCTCGACTAGCGCGGCGCTCGGGGCCGACGGCGGAGCCCACGGCGCGAGCGCGGAACCCGGGTGCCAAGCGGCACCCGGGCTCTGTTCGCGCCTTGTATCGCCCCGCCGTCGGGCGCACAATGTGCCCAGCAGCCGGGGCACACCTGGCACGGCGCGCGCCACCCCGGATGCGGGAGGTCGATCCATGTGACTGCGTCCATGGGCGCGGGGGCCGTGAGCGTCCCGACTGGCCGCGAGATTATCGCTCGCCTCGAGCGCCTCGAAGTGTGGAGCCTGTCCTACCTGTTCATCGGGATCATCGGGCTGGGCTTCCTGTTCACGTTCTACGACATCTTCGATATCAACGTCTCGTTCATCCAGACGTGCGTCCAGCTCAACAAGGGCTGCACGCCGGAGAGCGCCCTCGGCGCGCTCCCGCTCCCGGTCCTCTTGAACCTCGCGGGCTATGTGGTGGGGACGCTCGTCCTGAGCCCCATCGCCGACCGGATCGGCCGGCGGAACATGCTCATGGTCACGATGCTCATCACGGGTCTCGGCTCGCTCTACAACGCGTTCGTGGGCGATTACGCGAATTTCAATATCGCCCGCACAATTACCGGCATTGGAATTGGCGCCGATCTTGCCATTGTGAACACGTACGTGAATGAGGTCGCACCCCGGCCTGCGCGCGCGAAATTCACGACCATCATCTTCATCATGTCCGCGCTCGGCGCCTTCGTGGGCATCTGGCTCGGGCTCATTCTCACAACGCCGGCCACGCCATGGCCGCTCGGGCTGCCGTTCGCGGCGGCCGGGCCGAACTTCGAGAGCGGGTGGCGCTGGATGTACGGCGTCGGCGCGATCCTCGCCGTGATCGCCGTGCTGCTGCGGTTCGAGCTGCCCGAGTCGCCGCGCTGGCTCATCGGGCAGCACAGGTTCGAGCAGGCCGACAGCGTGGTCCGTTCGATGGAGCAGCGCGCCGCGAAGCACGGTGCGCTCGCCGAGCCGCGCCTGGCCGATGTCTACGGCGCGGTGACCCCGGCGTCGCCCGTCCCGTACCGGGACCTGTTCAGCCGCCCGCTGTACGTGCGGCGGATCGTTCTCCTGTTCTTCATCTGGTTTATCGGGTACATCACGGTGTATTCGTTCGCGGCGGGATTCACGGTGGTGCTCTCGGCCCTCCAGTACCCGCCGCCGGAAGCGGGCGTGATCGCCGCCGTCGGGACTCTCGGCTTCGTGGCGGAAGCCGCGATCATGAGCGCGATCGTCGAGAAGCTCGAGCGCCGGCACTGGCTCCCGATCGCCGCAGGCGTGACCATCCTCGGGTCGATCGTCGTCTCGATTGCCGGGACGAGCGTCTGGCTGTCCTTCCTCGGCGCGATCCTCATCTTCGCGGGCTTCAACCTCTGGGTCTCGCCGACGTACGCGCTGACAGCCGAATGCTTCCCGACCCGCGCCCGGACCACGGGGTTCGCGCTCGTGGACGGCGTGGGGCACATCGGCGGCGGGATCGGCGTCATGGTCATCGCGCCAATCCTGCCGCAGCTCTCGGTGTTCTGGGCGCTCGGACTGATCTCGGTGTTCCTCGTGATCGCGGCGGTCCTCGTCCAGTTCACGCCGCACACCCGGAACCGGCATTTGGACCACATCTCGCCGTGAGGGCTGGGCGCGCCCCGCGCTTGGCCGGTCCCAACCCGCAAAACCTGCGTGGCCCAACGCCGGTTTTGCGGGTCCGCGCCGGTCGTGCGTACGACGGCGGCGCGAAGCAGGTGCTGCCGAGCGTCGCGCCGCTGCGAAAGGTCAGCGCGACCGCAGCGCTTCCGCGATCCGCTCCGCGACAGCGTCAGGGTGGCCCGTCCCGTCGACCCGGAGCACGAGGCCGCGGCCGTCGTAGGCAGAGATGAGCTGGGACGTCTCGCTCGCGTAGACCTCGAGCCGGCGAGCGATCACCGGGGGCGTGTCGTCGGAACGGCCCTGTTCGGCGGCGCGCGCGAGGATCCGCTTGAGGAGCGCCTTCTGGTCGGCTTCAAGAACGACGACGGCGTCCAGTTCCGCCACGCGCGACGCCAGGATGAGGTCCAACGCATGCACCTGGTCGACGGTCCGCGGGTAGCCATCCAGAATGAAGCCCTCGAGGGCGTCCGGCCGCGCGAGCCGGACCTCGACGAGACGGTTCGTGACGTCGTCGGGCACGTAGCCGCCGGAGTCGAGCACCCCCTTGATCTGAAGCCCGAGCGGCGTTTCGTTCTGGACCTGTTCGCGAAACAAGTCTCCGGTGGAGATCGTCGGAACGCCGAGGTCGCGTGCCAGGCGCTCCGCTTGAGTTCCCTTCCCCACGCCGGGTGGGCCCATGATCAGGATCCGGTTCATGGATACCTCCATTGACTGGGGACCGTGCGCACGCCGTGGTCGATAGTGTGCGCCGACTTACTACACTCGGCAACAGGCTGGCCAACGGCAGACTGGTCGGCTGGTGATTGGCCCGGCTCAGGCCGCCGACGACGGTGAGTACCCGCCTCAGCGGAACGCGCCCATGCCCGTGAGGCGCTGGCCGAGGATGAGGGTGTGGACCTCGTCCGTACCCTCGTACGTGCGCACGGATTCGAGATTGTTGGCGTGGCGGAGCGGCGAATAGTCGAGTGTGATGCCGTTGCCGCCGAGGATTGTGCGCGCCTCGCGGCAGATCTCGATGGCCTCGCGGCAGTTGTTGAGCTTCCCGACGCTGATCTGGTGCGGCTCGAGTTTGCCGGCGTCCTTGAGCCGACCGAGATGCAGCGCGAGGAGGAAGCCCTTGTTAATCTCGAGCGCCATGTCCACGAGCTTCTGCTGCGTGAGCTGATACCCCGCGAGCGGCTTGCCGAACTGGAGGCGCTCACGCGAATACGCGAGCGCGTCCTCGAACGCGTCGCGTGCGGCCCCCATCGCGCCCCACGCGATCCCGTAGCGCGCCTCGCTAAGGCACGAGAACGGCCCCCGCAGCCCCACTGCACCGGGCAGGACGGCCTCGGCGGGCAGGCGAACCTCGTCCAGTTCGACGTCGCACTGGATCGACGCCCGCATCGAGAGCTTCGGCTCGATCGCCCTGGCGATGAAGCCCTTGGTGCGGGTCGGGACGACAAAGCCGCGCACGCCGTCGTCCGTCTGCGCCCAGACGACGGCGACGTCCGCCACCGAGGCGAGCCCGATCCACCGCTTCGTCCCGGAAAGGACCCAGCCTGCATTCGGTCCCGCGCCGTCGCGGCGCGCGAAGGTGTTCATCGAGGAGGGGTCCGAGCCCGCGCTCGGCTCGGTGAGGGCGAAGCAGCCGATCGCTTCGCCTGCCGCGAGCCGGGGGAGCCACTCGTCGCGCTGCTCGTCGGAGCCGTGCCTCGCGATCGCCGTCATGGCGAGCGAACCCTGGACGGAGACGAACGTTCGGAGGCCCGAGTCGCCGGCCTCGAGTTCGGCGGCGGCGAGGCCGTACTCGACCGCGGACCGGCCCGCGCAGCCGTGTCCAGTGAGGTGCATGCCGAGGAGGCCACGGCGCCCCAGCTCGGGGACGATCTCGAGCGGGAAGTGTGCGTCCTCGTACCAGCGGGCGATGTTCGGCCTGATCTCGGCCCGCACGAACTCGCGCACACGGTCGCGGAGGGCGAGCTCCTCGGTGCCGAGGAGGGAATCGAGGGCGAGGAGGTCGGCGGGATCTGAGACTTCGGCGTCCATGGGCCCAGAGTAGCGAGCCGTGGCCGGTCGTCGGGTGGGGAGGTGGCTGGTCGTCGGGTGGCAAGGACCCAGCAACGGGGTGGCAAGGACCCCGCAACGCCGTGGGCCGCGGCGTAGGGTTGAGCGTGTGACCGGAACCACTCACGCAGTCCGCCTCCCCGACCACCTCCGCTTCGCGACCTCGCCGCAGGCCCATCCCGCCGCGATCGTCCAGGGTCCGAACTACCGCTTCACGGTCCTCACGTCGCAGCTCATCCGCCTCGAGTACAGCGCCACGGGCGAGTTCGAGGACCGCGCCTCGCAAGTGGTGCTCCACCGCGATCTCGAGGTCCCCGAGTTCCGCGTCGTGGACGAGCCGCATCGGCTCGAGATCGTCACGAAGCACGCGCACCTCGTCTACGACAAGCGCGAGTTCACGGCCCACGGCCTCTCCATCAAGGTCCTCGGCGGCGTGAGCAACTACCACTCGGTGTGGCACTACGGAGAGCCGGAGGAGACGAACCTCGGCGGCACGGCCCGCACGCTCGACGGCGTGGATGGACCGTGCGAGCTCGAGCCAGGCCTCATGTCCCGCTACGGCTTCGCGACGCTTGACGACAGCGAGACCCTCGTCTTCGACGACGCCGGCTGGCTCACCCCGCGCGGCGACGGCGAAACCCCAGGCACGGACGTGTACTTCTTCGGCTACGGCCGCGACTACCGCGGCTGCCTCCGGGACTTCTACCGCATCTCCGGCCCGACGCCGCTCGTGCCCCGCTTCACGCTGGGCAACTGGTGGAGCCGCTACTACCGCTACACCGAGGACGAATACCGCGGCGTCGTGGAGCGCTTCGACGCCGAGCGCATCCCGCTCTCGGTCGCGGTCCTCGACATGGACTGGCACCTCACGGAGATCGACCCCGCGCACGGGAGCGGCTGGACCGGCTACACGTGGAACCGTGAGCTGTTCCCGGACCCCGAGGGCTTCGCCCGCTGGCTCCACGGCCGCGGGCTCGCGCTCACGCTCAACGTGCACCCCGCGGACGGCATCGCGGCGCACGAGGAGGCCTACGAGCGCACGGCGCTCGCCCTGGGCCTCGACCCCGAGGCCGGCGACGCGATCGCGTTCGACCCCACGGACCCCGAATTCCTCGGCGCGTACCTCCGCGAGGTCCACCACCCGCTCGAGGAGGCTGGCGTCGACTTCTGGTGGCTCGACTGGCAGTCGGGCCCGTATTCGCGGGTCCGGGGCCTCGACCCGCTGTGGGTCCTCAACCACGTGCATTTCCTCGACTCGGCCCGCAACGGCCGCCTCCCGCTCACGTTCTCGCGCTACGCGGGCCCGGGCAGCCACCGCTACCCGATCGGCTTCTCCGGCGACACGATCGTCACGTGGGAATCGCTCGCGTTCCAGCCCTACTTCACGGCGACGGCGTCCAACATCGGCTACGGCTGGTGGAGCCACGACATTGGCGGCCACATGTGGGGCTACAAGGACGACGACCTCGCCGCGCGCTGGGTCCAGCTCGGTGTGTTCTCGCCGATCAACCGGCTGCACAGCTCGTCGATGCCGTTCACGGGCAAGGAGCCGTGGCGCTACCGTGCGGACGCCGAGGCCGTCATGGCGGACTTCCTTCGCCTTCGGCACCGGCTCGTGCCCTACCTCCACACGATGAACCACCGAGCGTTCACGGAGGGCCGACCGATCGTCGAGCCCATGTACTACGAGTACCCCGAGGAGGGGGACGCGTACGAGGTGCCGAACCAATTCCTCTTCGGCACCGAGCTCCTCGTGGCGCCCGTCGTCGAGCCGCGGGACCGCGCGCTCAACCGGGCGAGCGCGCCCGCGTGGCTCCCGCCGGGCGTCTGGATCGACTTCTTCACCGGCACCGTCTACCGCGGCGGACGCCGCGCCCGCCTGTACCGCACCCTCGAGACGATGCCCGTCCTCGCGCGAGCCGGCGCGATCGTGCCCATGGCGCATCCGGACACGCTCGGCAACGGCACCCCCGCGCCCGAGCGCTTCGAGCTGCGCGTCTTCGCGGGCGCCTCGGGCGAGTTCACGCTCATCGAGGACGACGGCGGGGCCGCGGCCGGGGAGCGCGGGCATCAGGTCCGCACG
>NZ_JBKZWT010000199.1:0-6682 GCF_047759905.1 Sinomonas sp. G460-2
CTGCGGCGTGCCCGGGGTCGCCAAGGCGTCCGAACCGCCGACTTTCTGAATGGGCGCGGCGGCCACAAGGGTCGGCGAAAGACTCGCGGAGGCGCTCGCGCGGGCGGCCTCGACGACCGCGCCGAAAGCATGGAGCGGCGCGTTGATGCTCGCCTGGAGGGCGCTCACCCCGCAAAAAGTCAGCAGGGCGGTACCTCCGATGACAGCGGGGAACTGCCATAACCGTTTGATCACTGGTCAGCCTAGGGGGATGCAGCCGAAAGAGTGCCGGCCAAAAAACCGACACGGGAGAACCTTACTGAGCGGTCGGGGGGCCTGTCTATTCCTGTATCCGAGAGGCTGGTATCGATGCCGCGCGCGCGACACCGCACTCGCGCGTTTACCACCCGAATGGACACGTCAAAGGCCTGCTATTCTATGCGGGGAGTCCGCTCGAACTATCGTCAGGAGCGCGGCATGGACATGGACGAACTGCGCGAGCAGGCGGCCGCCGCTTTCCGTGCCCTCGACGTTCCCAACGAGCTCACCCTCGACTCGTTGCGCCAACTCCTCGAAGAAGATCGCGGCAAGGAAATCGTGGTGCGGTCGGTCAGCCACCTCGGCCGCGACCAGATCTCCGGCCTCTGGTTCTCGCTCCCCTCGACGGACCTCATCCTGCACGCGGAGACCGCCTCGGCCCTGCACCGCGAGCAGATCATCCTGCACGAGTTCGCCCATATGGCCCTCAATCACGAGCGGCTCATGGGCAGCGAGGATCACCTCGCGTCCCTCCTTCCGGACCTCAATCCGGCCATGGTGTCGCGCTGCCTCGCGCGGTGCAAGCGCCAGTCCGAACCGGAGATCGTGGCCGAGTCGCTCGCCGATCTCTTCGCCGGGGCCTTGGCCCGCACGCGGCGCGCCGGCCGCGTCGAGCCCGGAAACTTCAGGGGCGTGTTCGGATGACACCGGTCCTCGCCTCGCTCATCGCGCTGTGGCTCCTCGTGCTGTCCCGCCTGGGTCCGTGCCTGCGTCACCGCGGCGACCTCATGTTCTTCGTGGCCCTCCCCGCGGCCATCGCGACGACGATCAACTATCCATCCGTCGCCCCCACCTTCGACGCGGCGCTCGGCGGTCCCGGATCCTCGACGCTCGTGGCCGGCGCCCTGAGCATGCTGGCCTTGGGTCTCTTCCGCTCCGCCATCGTCAAGGCCGTGGTTGCCCCCCAGGACCAGGAACCCGTGCTGCGGCGCGGCCTCCTGCAGACGACGGCGGCCATCACCGCCTATTGCGTGGCCTTCGGCTGCGCGGCGCTCGTCGGGGCCGTCTCCATCTCGCCGAGCCCCGAGCAATCACCGATCGATCCGGGTGCGCAGAGCGACGCGGGCGTCTTCGTGTTCATGGCGACGCTGTGCCTGTACATGATCGTCGTCTCGATCGAGATCGCCGCCGTGTGCGTGCGGTACCTCCCGCAGATGGCCTCGGGCCTTTTCCGGGCGGGCTTCGGCTCGGTCGCGGTGGGTTGCGGGCTGGCGGTCGTGGGCCTCACCGCCAAGATCCTGCGCCAGGTCGTGGTGCTCACGTTCGTCGGTCTCGACTACGAGCCGCTCCTGCAGAACGCTTTCGAGACGCTCACCGGAATCGCCGGCCTGTTCCTCGCCTTCGGCCTCATGCTCCCCGCCATGTCGGGGCGAGTCGCCGCGTGGCAGGTCTCCGAGCGGTACCACTTGCTGCGCCTGCACCGCCTCTGGAGCCGCACGGCCAACGCAAGCGTCGTCATAGACTCGGTGTCCGTGCCTCTCAAGGGAGTGCTCAGCAAAGACCCCAGGGCACGGCTGCATCGCACTCTGGTAGAAATCCTGGACAGCAACCTCGCCGCCGGCGGGACGCTGCTGAACGCCTCAGAATCCAAGCTTGTCGAGAAGTCGGAGGGAACCCTCTATGCCTGATGTTGAACCCCGGAGACCCGAGGAGATTCTGGCCGAGCGCCTCAACACGCTCCTCGATGTCGTGGAGGCGGAGAGGGGTGACCGCTACACGTTCCCCGACATCAAGAAGGCCGTCGAGGACCGCGGTCTCCACATCTCGCGCCAGCGCTGGCACTACATGCGCGCGGGAACCGGCCCCATGACCCCAGACACGGACCTGCTCGGCGCCCTCGCAGACTTCTTCGGGGTTCCGGCAGGCTTCCTCACCGAGGCAGATGCGGAGACGCCGAACCGGGTTGCCGCGCAACTCGACCTCCTGCGCGCCATGCGCGAGGCCGAGGTCAAGAGCTTTGCGGCCCGCTCCCTCACGAGCGACCTCTCCCCCGAGACGCTCCTCGAGATCCGGAACATCATCGACGAGACGCTCACCAAGCAGCGGGAAGTCCACTGACCGCTCGGTGAGCGCCTCGTCGCGCTGGATCAGGCAGGGCCGGATCCAGCAGGGCCAGATCAGGCCTGCGGCGCGCCCTCGGCCGCCCCGCCGTTGATGTTGACGAGCCACGCGACGCCGAACTTGTCCACGAGCATGCCGAACGTGTCGCCCCACATGGCCTTCTCGAGCGGCATCGTGACGGTCGCGCCGTCCGTGAGCTTGTCCCAGTAGCCGCGAAGCTCCGCCTCGTCCTCGCCGCTCAGCGAGATCGAGAAGTTGGTCCCGGGCGTGTAGTCCATGCGGGACGGGGTGTCCGATGCCATGAGCGTGAGCCCGTTCGGGGTGTTGAGTTGCGAGTGCATGACGAGCGGACCCTCGGACGGGTCCTGCGCGGCGTGGAAATCGTCGAACGTCGAGACGTCGAGCTTGCCGCCGAGAACCGTCTGATAGAACGTCATAGCCTCGCGGGCGTTGTCCTTGAAGCTGATGTAGGGATTCAGGATCGTGGGCATGGCGCATCTCCTCATAGCCGGTTTGCCAAGGGTCGGTGAACCTCCGACTCTTGGAGCCTACGGTCGGGCACCGACAAAATTCCAGAGGCCGCAGCGCGCGGTTCGCGCGGACCCCGATCAGGCGCCGAGGAGCCGCTCGAGGTGCGCCACGACGGCCGCTCGCCGTGGTGACCGAGGCGGAAGGAGGCGGAGCGCCGTCTGCCAGGCTTCGGCGTCGTCCGCGGCCTCGGGAAGCTGCAGATAGCTCATGAGCACGTCGACGCCCGCGCTCCCCACGACCGCCTCCCGAAGCGTCGCGGAGAGCTCGTCGCGCAGCTCGGTGATGGCCGGCGCCTCGGAGCGCGGCAGGATCTGGCCGCCGTAGGAGTTGAGCGCGAGCCGATGCGAGCCGCGCTCAAGCTGGGCGAGCGCGTGCATCGAGTCGACCTCGAGCCCCTCGACCCGGTACGGCCGCGATGCGAGCACCACCCCGGCGCCGAACCCGTCGAGCACGCGGCGCAGCCGCACGAGCTCCGCGCGCAACGTCACGGCGGGCACGGGCTGATCGTAGAGACGGTCGGCCAGTTCCTCGGCGGAGAGGCCGCGCGGGTTCCCGGCGAGGAGCACGAGGATCTCGGAGTGACGCACCGAGAGGCTGAGTGTCCTGTCCCCGCAGCGCAGCACGCCCTGATCGCGGCCCGTCACCGAGAGCACGGCGGGAGAAACGCACGACGACGGGCGCCGCCTCGGGCGCGCGACCGCGGCGAGCGTGCGAAGCCGCTCCTCGGCGGCGGCCACCGCCGCCTGCACGAATGGCAGTGCGTAGCCCGCGACCGCCTGGTCGCCGCCCGTGAGGTCGACGACGCCGACCGGCTCGCCGGAGTACGGATCCCGGATGGGAACCGCGGTACACGAGAAGTCTTCGACGAGCGGGCTGAAGTGTTCGCGCCCGGCGATCTGGACGGCGCCACCCGTCGCGAGCGCGGTCCCCGGCGCGCTCGTGCCGATGCTGCTTTCGGACCAATCGGCGCCCTCGAGAAAAGCCATGCGCTCCGCCCGGCGGCGCACGCTCGCGTCGCCGTCGATCCACAGGAGCCGTCCGCCCGCGTCGCCCACCGCGACCACGGTTCCGGCCTCGGCCGCGGCCCTCACGAGCAGCTCGGAGATGAGGGGCATGACCGGCGCAAGGATGTGGGCCTCGCGATAGCTCCGCAGTTCGTCCTCGGCGAGGACGCTGGAGACAGCCGCATCTTCGCGGCGCGGGTGGGCCCGGAAAGAGCGCCTCCACGAATCCTCGACAACCCTCCGCGGGGCCTCGTGCTCAGCGCGCGCCAGCTGCTCCGTCCGCACGTCCACCCACTCCCTTATGTGTGCCGTGCCTCACAGTGTACGCGCGCCGTCCGGACGAGGCCCCGCCGAACGTTGCACCGACGTTGCGTCAGAGGGGTTCCGTCAGATGGGCTGCGTCAGGTCCACCACGAGCCCCATTGCCGCGCTCTCGCGGACCGACGCGATGACGTGCTTGACCGCGTCGAGGGACTGCAGCCCCTGCGCGATCGCCACGACAATGCCCTCGGCCGAGCGGAGCTGGACTCGGTAGAGCCGCGCTTCGTCCTTGAGAACTTCAAATCTTGCTGCCACGGCACGCCCCTTTGCCAGACCGAGAGTTGCGAGCCCCGGACTTGGCGGCTCATTTGTGACCGTATCGTGCCGCGCGAAGGGGCGACAGCCCTACCAACGAGTTCTTTGCATTTGGGAGACAAATTTTCGTGTTGTGACACGGGATTTAACATGCACTTAACGCGCGGTCCGCCCACGAACCCCTCACAGCGTGAGCTGCATTACACCGCTGACGCGCGGAAACGGCTCCGTCCTGCAGACCTTACGGGCCCCTCATCGCACAGAAACCGGTCGGTAACAACGGCCTAGAAGACTGGATGAGGTCGGAACACCACTGACGCGTAAGGAGCACCTGATGACCAGCGAGACCCACCGCCGCATCCGGAAGCTCAGCGAACTCCGCCGCGGGGACCTCATCGAAGCCCGCAGCGGAGTCACTGTCCTCCGGGGGACCGTCTACGATACAGCGCCAGGCATCGGCCTCGTCTGGATCCGAGACGAGGACACCCACTACCGCCGCGCCATCCAGGAGGAAGACTTCTCCCTCTGGCAGGTCCAGGCGGACGTCACGTTCAGGGGGCGCGATCTCGTCGCCTGACTAGCCGCCTGACCGAGCCGCCTGACCTACATGCCCGACCTAACCGCCCGACCTAACCGCCCGACCTAGCCGCCCGCGACGGACTGAATCACCAGGATCTCCTGTCCGTCGGCAAGCACCGTATCCAGCCCATCTCCACGCCGCACATCCTCACCGTCCACGTACACGTTCACATAGCGCCTGAGCCGGCCCGTCTCGTCACGAAGCCTTCGAGCAAGAATCGGATACGGGCCGGCCATGCTGTCCAGGGCCGCGCGCACGGAGCCGACGTCCGCAAGGGCGAGCTCCGTGCGCCCGCCGGCGACGTCCGCAAGAATCTGTGGCAAGACCACGGTCACGCTGTGCGCCATAGCTCAGCCCCCAGTCATCTGATCTGCCGTCGTCTGTTCCGCTTCTGGGAACGCGCCGTTGAGCACCACGGCCCGGACGCACAGGATGTCCGGGAGGCGCGAGGCCACCTCGACGAACGATTCGCCCTCGTCGGGGCTCGCGTACACCGATCCGCCGCGCGTGCCGAAGTACACGCCCGCGGGATCGCCGGCGTCGACGCACGCAGCATCACGCAGCACTACGTTGTAGTCGCGGGCCGGGAGGCCGTCGTCGAAACGCCGCCACGTCTCGCCGGCGTCGTCCGTGCGATGGACCGCGAGGTGCCCCTCCGGCGCGATGCGCTCATAGTCGGAGACGAGCGGGACGACCCACGCCGTCCCGCTGCGACGAGGATGAGTCAGCATCACAAAGCCGAAGTCCGCCGGCAGTCCGTCCGCAATCGAAACCCACTGCTCGCCCTGATCGTCGCTCCGGAATACGCCGCGATGGTTCTGGGCGTACAGGCGGCCCTCCGAGTCGGCCGCGATCTTGTGGACGCATTGGCCCACCTCGGGCTCGGGATCCGGGAGGAAGTACGCCGAGATGCCCTTGCTCGAGCGCTGCCAGCTCTCGCCGCGGTCGCGCGTCCGGTAGACCCCGCCCGTACTCATCGCGATGTGCACGAGCTGCTCGTCGCGCGGATCCGGCACAATCGAGTGGGCCGCGGCGCCCCCGAAGCCCGCACCCCAGTCGCTCTTGTCCGGGTGCTCCCAGAGGGCGCGGTTGAGCGTGAACGTCTCGCCTCCATCCGTGGACTTCCAGACCGAGATCGGCTGGACCCCGGCCCACACCACGCCGGGGCGACTTTCGGCGTCCGGCAAGATCTGCCAAATACGTTCGACGGCGGCGCCGTCGCCTTCCGCGAAAGCGATCGAGGCCCGGTCCGGCTCGACCCAGGTCGCACCGAGATCGTCGGAATGCACGACGGTTGGCCCAAAGTGCTCCGACCGCACTCCGACGAGGAGCCGGTTGCGCCCGCCGCGCGTGTCGATGCCGATCGCAGGGATCTCCTGCATGAGGAAATGTGGCTCCGAGAGCTGCCATGTACGGCGATCGTGGCTGAGCGCCAGCCAGAGGCCCTTCTTCGTGCCAATGGCCAAGAGATAAGCAGGGGTGTCCATCTGCCTATCCGAGCACGTCATCCGCCAGCAGGACAAGGGTTTGCCCCGGCGGGAGCCCACTCCCGAATTCTTGACCCGGAGTGCTGGTCAAACGGGCTGGGCTTGTCTAGGCTAAACGACTAGAGACCGAGAGAGCGGCTCGCAAG